>NZ_BAABIC010000022.1:0-123440 GCF_039542425.1 Pseudonocardia yuanmonensis | reverse complement strand
GCACGTCGATCACCAGCAGCGGCAGCTCCAGGGCCACCGCGAGGCCGATGGTCTCGGACTTCAGCGAGATCCCCGGGCCGGACGTGGTCGTGACACCCAGGGACCCGCCGAACGACGCGCCCAGCGCCGCGCCGACGCCGGCGATCTCGTCCTCGGCCTGGAACGTGGTCACGCCGAAGGCCTTGTGCTTCGAGAGCTCGTGCAGGATGTCCGAGGCCGGGGTGATCGGGTAGCTGCCGAGGAACACCGGCAGCCCGGTGGTCTGCCCGGCGGCGACGATGCCGTAGGCCATCGCGGTGTTGCCGGTGATCTGCCGGTAGGTGCCCGGGTCCAGCTTGGCCGGGGCGACCTCGTAGGTGACCGCGAACGCCTCGGTGGTCTCGCCGTAGGCGTGCCCGGCGCGAAACGCCAGGATGTTGGCCTCGGCCAGCTCGGGGCGGCGGGCGAACTTCTCCCGCAGGAACCGCTCGGTGCCCTCGTGCGGGCGGTGGTACATCCAGGACAGCAGCCCGAGGGCGAACATGTTCTTCGCCCGCTCGGCGTCCTTCTTGCTCAGGCCGGTGTCCTCCAGGGCGCCCCGGGTGAGGGTGGCCATGGCGACCTCGTGGACCTGGTAGTCGGCCAGCGAGTCGTCCTCGAGCGGGTTGGCCTCGTAGCCGACCTTGGTCAGGTTGCGCTTGGTGAACTCGTCGGTGTTGACGATCAGCACCCCGCCGGCCGGCAGGTCGCCGATGTTCGCCTTGAGCGCGGCCGGGTTCATCGCCACCAGCACGTCCGGCCGGTCGCCGGGGGTGAGGATGTCGTAGTTCGCGAAGTGCAGCTGGAACGACGACACCCCGGGCAGGGTGCCGGCAGGGGCCCGGATCTCGGCCGGGAAGTTCGGCAGCGTGGACAGGTCGTTGCCGAAGGTCGCGGTCTCCGAGGTGAACCGGTCACCCGTGAGCTGCATCCCGTCGCCGGAGTCACCCGCGAACCGGATCACCACCCGGTCCTTCGTGATGACATCGTGCTCGCCGCCGGCGGGCGTGACGGCGGTCTCGTTGGACGTCATGTCGAGGTCATTCCCCGGTTCGTTATCGGGAACACAAATGTCCGGACGAGGTTAACGCCGGGTATCGGCCGGCGTCCCGGGACCCGGTACGACGTCACACGGCCTCCGCTCGTCCCGGCCGGGACGGGAACTCCTGTCCCCGCCCCTACCGCTTGCTGATGCGTGCCTGGAGCGCCGTGACGCGCTCCCGGAACTCCTCCGAGTGTACGGACGCAGCCTGCGCTCTCACCTCGATCTCGGTCGCCTCCACGTGCGAGATCGCCCCGGCCGTGACGCGCATCGTGGCCTTGGTGGTCTCGATCAGCGACCGCGGCGCGGCGGCGGCCCGGCCGGCGAGCTCCTTCGCCCCCGCGAGGAGGGCGGCGTCGTCGTCGTACCGGCGCCAGACCAGGCCGACCCGCTCGGCCTCGACGGCGTCGAGCACGTCGCAGAACAGCGTCAGGGCCTTGGCGCCCTGGGCGCCCAGCGCCCGGTCGACCATCCAGGTGTAGCCGCCCCCGGGGTGCAGGCCGAGCTGCATGAACCGGGCGTCGAACTTCGCGCCCGGACCCGCGAGGCGGAGATCACAGGCCAGCGCCAGGTTCAGGCCGGCGCCGACGGCGGCGCCGTTGACCGCGGCGATCGTCGGCAGCGGGCACTGCGCGACGGCGAGGAAGCCCGCGTACACGGTCCTGAGCCGCGCCGGGTCGGCCCCCTGCAGCTCGGACAGGTCGCCACCGGCGCAGAAGGCGGGCGGCTCGCCGGTGATCACGACGGCGCCCACGGCCGGATCGGCGACCGCCGCGTCGAGCGCGGCGACGAGCCTGCCGGACAGCTCGAGGTTCATCGCGTTGCGGCGGGCGGGGTTCGAGACTGTGAGCAGCGCGACGCCGTCCTCGACCGTCGTGCGGACTTCGGTGGTCATGGAGTGATCCTGACATCCCGCCGGGCTACCGTCCGCCCGTGACCGTGAACGACCGCCCCCTGCCCCACGACCGCGCCCCCCGACCGGGGGAGAAGGTGCGCCGGCACCACGACGGGTGTCTCGGCTGCGGGGACGTCGAGCACGGGCTGCACCTGAGCTTCGTCGCGGGGGAGGACCTGACCGTCACCTCGGTGCTCGACGTCCGGCCCGGCCTGCAGGGCGGTCCGGGCGTGGTCCACGGGGGCGTCGTCGCCGCGGCACTGGACGAGACGATGGGTGCGCTGCAGGCCTTCTTCCGCCGCCCCGCGGTGACCGCGGAGCTGACGACGACCTACCGCCGGCCGATCCCGATCGGCACGCGGCTGCACCTGTGGGCCCGCGTCGAGGAGCGGGAGGGGCGCAAGACCTGGACCACCGGCACCGCCCGGCTCGACGGGCCGGACGGGCCGCTGGCCGCCGCGGGCCGAGGCCTGTTCGTCGACATCCGCCGCGACCACTTCGACGCCGTGGGCGAGCGCGCCGTGAACCCGTGAGTCGCCTGTGAAGCCGGACGGCCCGGAACACGGCCTCCCGGCGGGTCGTTGACCCTGCAGGAACCTGCGGAAGGAGCGGCGAGGCGGTGCACGGTCACACTGGCCACGGTCACCTCAACGGGCTGAAGACGGCGGTCCTGCTGGGCGGGACGAGCGCGCTGGTCCTGGTCGTCGGGGGACTGGTGGCGGGCCGGACCGGGCTGATCATCGCGCTGCTCGTCGCCCTCGGCATGAACGGCTACGCGTACTTCAACTCGGCGACGATCGCGTTGCGCGCCATGCACGCGCGGCCGGTCACCGAGGCCGAGGCGCCCGGGCTGTACCGGATCGTGCGCGAGCTCAGCCAGCGGGCGCGGCAGCCGATGCCGCAGCTCTACATCAGCCCCACCAACGCGCCCAACGCCTTCGCCACCGGCCGCAACCCGCGCAACGCCGCGGTCTGCGCCACCACGGGGCTGCTCGAGCTGCTCGACGAGCGGGAGCTGCGCGCCGTGCTGGGCCACGAGCTCAGCCACGTCCACAACCGCGACATCCTCATCTCCTGCGTGGCCGGCGCGATGGCGTCGATGATCAGCTTCCTGGCCAACATCGCGATGTTCGCCGGGCTGTTCGGCGGGGGCGACGAGGACCGGCCGAACCCGTTGGCGGTCATCCTGATCGCCCTGCTCGGACCGGTCGCGGCGGGCGTCGTGCAGATGTCGGTGAGCCGGTCGCGGGAGTACCAGGCGGACGCGTCGGGCGCCGAGCTGACCGGGGACCCCCTCGCGCTGGCGTCGGCGCTGCACAAGCTGCAGTACGGCACCGCGCTCGCGCCGCTGCCGCCCGAGCCGCAGCTGGTCTCGCAGTCCCACCTGATGATCGCGAGCCCCTTCCGGGCCGGCGACCAGATGGCGAGGTGGTTCTCCACGCACCCGCCGATCGAGGACCGGATCCGCCGGCTGCAGGAGATGGCCCGTTCACGCTGACGTGCCCGTGCGCGGTCGGTCGTGCTCCGGCACCACCGACCGCGCACGCAGCGTCAGCGCAGCTCGCGGCGCAGGATCTTGCCGCTGACGGTCTTCGGCAGCTCGTCGACGACCTCCACGATCCGCGGGTACTTGTAGGCGGCCATGCGGTCCCGGGCGAAGGCGATCAGCTCGTCCGGCTCCAGCTCCGCGCCCGCCTTGAGCGACACGACGGCCTTCACGGTCTCGCCGCGGTACTCGTCGGGCACCCCCACCACGGCGGCCTCGCGCACAGCCGGGTGGCCGTACAGCACGTCCTCGACCTCGCGCGGCCAGATCTTGTAGCCGCCCGCGTTGATCTGGTCCTTCTTCCGGTCGACCAGGTAGAACCAGCCGTCGGCGTCCATGAACCCGACGTCACCCGTGCGCAGCTCGCCGCCCGGCAGCGCGTGGGCGGTCTCCTCCGGCTTGTTCCAGTAGCCGGGCACCACCTGCGGGCCACGGATCACGATCTCGCCGACCTCGCCGACGGGTAGGTCGCGCCCGTCGTCGTCGACCACCCGGACCACGGTGTTCGACACCGGCACCCCGACGGACAGCGCGCCGGACCTCGGGTCGACGGGCGCGCGGGAGCCGAAGGGGCCGACATGGCTCGGGCTCGTGGTCTCGGTGAGACCGTAGGCGTTGTGGATGTACGGGCCGATCCTGCGCTCGAAGGCCTCCACGACGGCGGGGGCGACCGGCGCGCCGCCGCTGTAGACCTTCGTCAGCGAGGAGAGGTCCCGGGTCGTGGCGTCGGGATGCTCCATCATCGCGATGTACACGGGGATCGCGCCGACGACGAAGGTCGCCCGCCAGCGCTCGACCAGCTCGAGCACGGTGCCGGCGTCGAAGCGGAAGCCCAGCACCACGGGCGCGCCGGTCAGGGCGGCTACGGCGAGGTGCCCGATCAGGCCGGTGATGTGGAAGAGCGGGGCGACGCCGAGGATCACGTCGTCGGGGCCGAGGTGGATCCAGTCCCGGTAGGTCATGGCGTTGAAGACGACGTTGCGGTGCGTGTTCGTCGCGCCCTTCGGCGGCCCGGTCGTGCCCGAGGTGTAGGTGAGGAACGCGACGTCGTCGGGGCCCGGCTCGGGGACCGCGGGCGGCGGGCCGCCGGCGTGCTGCGCGATGAGGTCACCCAGGTCGAGGGCCGTGGCGGGCCGCTGGCGGGAGCTGCCGGCCAGCAGGCCGGGGACCTCGTCGCCGTCGAGGGGGTCGAGCTCCGAGGTGGTGATCAGGGTCCGGACGGCGGTCGACGGCTGGACCTGCAGCGCGACCGGGTGCAGCGACTCCAGCGCGACGAGGACGGAGGCGCCGGAGTCGGCGAGGACCACCTGCAGCTCGCGCTCCCGCAGCATCGGGTTGACCGGGACGACGATCGCGCCGGCCTTCCACACGCCGAGCATCACGACGGCCCACTGCGGCACGTTCTGCAGGTACACCGCCACGCGGTCACCCGGTGCGACCCCGAGCGCGGCCAGCCCGGCGGCGAGCGCGTCGGAGTCGGCGTCGACCTCGCCGACCGTGCGGGTGGCGTGGAAGTAGTGCAGGAAGGGCCGCTCGGGGTTCGCCTTCGCGGTCGCGTGCCACATCGCCAGGGCGGACGGGAACTCCGGCTCGACGTCCGCCGGCACGCCCTCGTCGTAGCGGGCCAGCCAGGGGCGCTCCGCGTAGGTCGTCATCCCGACAGTGAACCGCGTGCTGTGACTCCTGTCACTCGTGCCGGAGCGCCCGGTTCTGTCGGTGCGGCGCGGCATGCTGTGGGCGTGCTGTCGACCACCAGCGAGTACGGCCTGCTCGGCGTGCGGGACGTCGACTTCCGGCTGGACCGGTACCGGCCGTCGCCGGACCTCGCCGAGCTGGTGGAGCGGCACTGGGTGGTCTCGTGGGCGCTGCCGCCGGGTCGCGGGGCGTCGGTCACGCTGCTGCCGCACCCGTGCGTCAACGTGGTGCTCGACCGCGGGATGCTCGCCGTCGCCGGCGTCGGACGGGAGCGGTTCACGTACACCTACACCGGCGAGGGGCGGGTGTTCGGCACGAAGTTCCGGCCGGGGGCGTTCCTGCCGTTCCTCGGCCGCCCGGTCTCCGCACTCACGGACGTCACACTGCCCGCCGCGCACCTCTGGGGTCCCCCGGCCGTCGCGCTGGCCGCATCGATGACCGGGCCGGTGCCGGAGCTGGTCGCGCGGATGGAGGCGTTCCTGCGGGAGCGGTGGCCGGAGCCGGACCCGCAGGTTGCGGTCGTCGGGCGGATCGTCGGGGCGCTGCTGCACGACCGGGAGGTCACGCGCGTCGAGGACATCGTGGAGCGGTTCGGTATCCCGGCCCGCACGTTGCAGCGGCTGTTCGGCCGGTACGTCGGGGTGAGCCCGAAGTGGGTGCTGCGGCGGTACCGGCTGCACGAGGCGGCGGCCCGGCTCGCCGAGGAGCGGGACCGGCCCTGGGCGGAGGTGGCTGCGGAGCTGGGGTACTTCGACCAGTCCCACTTCATCCGGGACTTCGGCGCGGCGATCGGGCTGACGCCGGTGGCGTACGCGCAGGCGTGCCGTCGGCGCGAGGAGCCGGTCAGCGCCTAGGTTTCTGTTTGCAATCCAGGTAGGGTGGTCGGCAGCCACCGAAGGAGGAGTCGATGACGGACGTCCAGCCCGCCCTGAACGAGCGCACCCACCGCTGGGAGGACCCGGCCGGCATGGCCGCCGCGGCCGGGATGGACGGGCTGTCGGTCATGAAGGCCGTCCTGTCCGGCGAGCTCCCCGCCCCGCCGATCGCGGGCCTGCTCGGCTTCGAGCTGGAGTCGGTCGAGGAGGGCCGTGCGGTGTTCACGCTGGAGCCGGGCGACCACCACTACAACCCGCTCGGCTCGGTGCACGGCGGCGTCTACGCGACCCTGCTCGACTCCGCGCTGGGCTGCGCGGTGCACACCACGCTCCCCGCGGGTGTCCGCTACACCAGCCTCGACCTCGACGTGAAGTTCCTGCGCCGCATCACCACCGACACCGGCCTCGTCCGGGCGACGGGCTGGGTGGTGCACGGCGGCCGCAGCACCGCCCTCGCCCGCGCCGACCTGCGGGACGGAACGGGGCGGCTGCTCGCGGAGGGCAGCTCCAGCTGCATGATCTTCCGCTGAGCGGGCCGGCCCGCGAGCGATCGCCGCGCGGGCCGGTGAGGCACACTCGTCGCGTGCCAGACGACGACACCTCCACTGCTCTCCCGCAGACCTGTGTCCGGTGCGGCCAGGTCGCCCTGCTGCGCATCGTCGGGCGCTGTGGCGACTGCATCGGCACGCTCGGGCTCGACGGCGGAGAGGAGTACACGGCGTGGCGGGCCGAGGTGAAGGCGGAGTTCGGGGCGAAGTAGGCCGTCTCGGTCGACCGGGTGTCATGCCCTGATTCGTCCGGCGCGAACGCTGACCGCCCGGGACTGGGCGCAGATCGCGAAGGACCCGGAGGCGCACTCGGGCGAGCGCGTGATCGTCCACGGACTGGTGACGCAGTTCGACAGCGCGACGGGTACCACGCGGTTCCGCGCCCAGGTCGACGGCGTCCCGCAGGAGGACTCGATCTTGGGGACGGACGAACACCATCCTCACCGGCAGCGGGCGGGTGCTCGATCCGGTGGTCGAGGGCGACGTCTTCACCGCCGAGGTGACCGTGAAGGGTGCGACCGACTACGACACCACGCTCGGCGGCAGCACGACCGCGCCCGAGCTGGAGGTCGCCGCGATCACGGTGACCGGGCACATCGCCTGAGCTGACGGCGGGCACCTGGCGACCGCGGGTCGGCGCCCGACGAACTGGACCGGACGCCCAAGATCGTCGTCAGGGTGACTCGACGGTCGTCGGTAGAGCCGTAGCGGCACGCTCGCAGCGATCATGCCGGCGGGCACGCGTCCGTGATCGCTGTCCTGATGCGTGCAGGGTCGGCGGTTCGGCCACCGACGCACTCTGACGGCGATCACCGAGCGACCCGGTGCCGGCGCCGGGGTCGGAGTCCGCGCACGCGTCCCGGAACTGCCGACTCGGTGTCCCGGAACTGGCGACAGGCGGTGCTGGAACTGCCGACTCGCGGGAGCTGGGGGCGCGACTCGCGGAAGCCCACGGCGCGACTCGCGGGAGCCGAGGGCGCGACTCGCGGGAGCCGGCAGCGCGACTCGCGGCTACAGCGGGGGTTCGCGGTCGAACCAGGGGCGGGCGGTCTCCAGCTGGGTGGCGAGGGCGAGGAGGCGGCCCTCGCTGCCCGGCGGCCCGACGAACTGGACGCCGAGGGGGAGGGGGGCGGGCGTCCAGTACAGCGGGACGGACATGGCGGGGCGGCCCGTGATGTTGGCCAGCTGCGTGTACGGGACGGGGGCGAGGTTGCGGTCGACGAGCGTGTCGACGATGCCGGTGCGGCCGAGCAGCCCCGCGGCGCGGGCCCGGAGCAGCGCCTTGCTCACCGCGCGGACCGGGGCGGGCGACACCAGCTCGCCGATCCGGACCGGGGGGCGGGCGAGGGTCGGGGTGAGCAGCAGGTCGTAGCGCTCGTGGAAGGCGGCGAGCCGGCGGGTGTGGTCGTTCCACCGGTCGTGGGCGTCGATGTAGACGGGCGCCGGGGTGGCGCGGCCGAGCGCGGCCATGATCTGCGTGTCGATCTCGAAGCCCTCGGGGCCGCAGCCGGTGAGCCGGCGGGCGTCCGTGACCTGGGCGGCGATCGCCGCGAACCACATGGTGAGGAAGTCCCGCGCCAGCTGCCGCTCGTCGACGCCGGTGACGGTCGGCTCGACGTCGTGCCCGAGCGAGGTCAGCAGGGCCGCCGCGTCCTCGACGGCCGCCACCGCCTCGGGGTCGACCGGCGTGCCGAGCGGGGACGCGGTGCTCATCCCGATCCGCAGCACGCCCGGCTCCCGGGCGGCCAGGTCGGTGTACGCGGCGGCGGGGCGGGCGGTCAGGTACGGGCCCGTGGGGTCCGGCGCGGAGAGGACGTCGAGCATCGCCGCGGTGTCCCGCACGGATCGGGAGATCACCCCGTTGACCGCTGCGCCGTGCAGCCGCTCGGCGACGTCCGGACCGTCCGGCACGACCCCGCGCCCGGGCTTGAGGCCGAACAGCCCGCAGCAGGCGGCCGGGATCCGGATCGACCCGCCGCCGTCGCTCGCGCCCGCGACCGGGACGATGCCCGCGGCCACCGCCGCCGCGGACCCGCCCGACGAGCCGCCGGGCGTGTGCGCGGGGTTCCACGGGTTGCGGGTCGGCCCGCCCACCTCGGGTTCGGTGATCGCCTTGGCGCCGAACTCCGGCGTGCTCGTCTTGCCGAACACGACCAGCCCGGCCTCCAGCCACCGCTGCACGACGAGCGCGTGGGCCTCGGCGGGCCGGGTGGCCAGCGAGCGCGAGCCGCTGCCGGTCGGCAGCCCGGCGTAGTGCTGCCCGAGGTCCTTGACCAGGAACGGGACGCCGGCGAAGGGGCCGGTCAGAGCCGTGCGGGCGCGGGACCGGGCGATCTCCCGCATCGGGAGGTGGATCGCGTTGACGGTGCCGTCGACGGCGTCGGCGCGGGCCAGCGCGACCTCGAGCAGCTCCGCGGCCGAGACCTCGCCCTTCTCCACGAGCCGAGCGAGCCCGACGGCGTCGTGGCGGCGGTACTCGCGGTACTCCATGGGTCCTCCCGGACGACGGACGGCGCCGATCACCGAGGGTCTAGCACGCGCCGGCCGGTGGCGGAAAAATCTTCGGCGCGACTGTCCCGGCCGGGGCGTGCCCGTTCGTCCCTCGGGTGACGCCGGTCCCCGCCGGCGCACGAGGAGATCCAGGAGGATCCGATGCCCCAGTACGCAGCCCTCATCTACGCCGCCGACGTCGACTGGAGCCGGCCGGAGTTCGCGGACGTCACGAAGGAGTACGGCGCCTTCGGCGAGGCCGCGGCCGCCGTCATCCGCGGCGGCGCCGCGCTCTACCCGACCGGCACCGCCACCACGGTGCGGGTGCAGGGCGGCAAGGGCGGCGACGTCGTCACGACGGACGGGCCCTACGCCGAGACCAAGGAGGCCCTGACCGGCTTCTACCTGCTCGAGTGCGCGGATCTCGACGAGGCGGTGCGGTGGGCCGCCCAGCTCCCGGGCGCCTGGGACGGCGCGATCGAGGTCCGGCCGGTGATCGACTTCGGCGCGCAGGGCGGGTGACGGAGGACCCGGCTCGTTCGGCCCTCTTCCGCCTCGTGCGCGACGAGGGCCGGCGGGTCCTCGCCACGCTCGTCCGGCAGCTCGGCGACCTCCCGCTCGCCGAGGACGCCGTGCAGGACGCGACGGTGCGCGCGCTGGAGACCTGGCCGCGCGACGGCGTGCCCGAGCAGCCCCGCGCCTGGCTCACCCTGACCGCGCGGCGCCGGGCGATCGACCTGCTGCGCCGCGAGGCCGCGCGGTCCGGGAAGGAGGGGCTCGCCGTGGTGCCCGAGGACCCGCCCCCGCCCGAGACCGTGCGCGACGACCTGCTCCGGCTGATCTTCGTCTGCTGCCACCCCGCGCTCGCGCACGAGACGCAGGTGGCGCTGGCCCTGCGCACGCTCTGCGGGCTGTCGGTGGCGGAGGTCGGGCAGGCGCTGCTCGTGCCCGAGGAGACGATGGCGAAGCGGCTCACCCGGGCGCGGCAGAAGATCGCGCGGGCGGCGATCCCGTACCGCGTGCCGGACGACCACGAGCTGCCCGACCGGCTGCGCGCCGTGCTCGCCACGGTCTACCTGCTGTTCACCGAGGGGTACGACCCGGTCGGCGAGGTCCGCCCGACCCTGGTCGACGAGGCGGTCCGGCTCACCCGGCTGCTGCGCGAGCTGATGCCGGGCGAACCGTCGGTGCTGGGGCTGCTGGCGCTGGAGCTGCTCACCGACTCCCGCCGCGAGGCCCGCCGGGACGCCGCGGGCCTGCCCGTGCTGCTGGCGGACCAGGACCGCTCGCGGTGGCGCACGGACCTGATCGAGGAGGGCGTGCGGCTGGTCGGGGAGGGCCTGCGCCGCAGCCCCGACCGCCCCGACCCGTACGTGGTGCAGGCGGCGATCGCGGCCTGCCACGCCCTGGCCCCGACCTGGGCCGACACCGACTGGGGCGCGGTGGTGTCCTGGTACGACGTGCTGCTGGAGGTGCAGGACACGCCGGTCGTCCGGCTGAACCGGGCGGCGGCGCTGGCCGAGCGGGACGGCCCCGCCGCCGGCCTGGCGGCGGTCGACGCCGTGGCCGGGCTCGAGCGCTACCCGCTCCGGCACGCCGCCCGCGCGGAGCTCCTCGACCGGCTCGGCGACCACCTCGCGGCCCGCGCAGCCTACGACGCCGCCCTCGCCCTCCCGCAGGACCCGGCCCAGGCCGCCCAGCTGCGGCGGCGCCGGGACCGCGGCTGACACCGCCCGAGCCCGACCCGAGCCCGGCCCCTCGGACGGTCCGGGTACCGGCCGCTCACCGCTAGACTCGCCGGGTGCGAGCGACGGGTGTGGTCGACGAGGCGCGTGACCTCGGGCCGGGCGGCCACTACTGCCTGGCGTTCGACGACCGCGCCGAGTTCCGCCGCCAGGCCACGACGTTCCTGCGCGAGGGCGTCGAGCACGGCGACCGGGTGCTCTACGTCGCCGACGCCACGGACGCCGAGCTGACCGAGGTCGCCGCGGAGCTCGGTTCCGCGGCGCGACCGGGCGCCGTCGAGGTCGCGTCGGCCCGGTCCATGTACGGCGCGGACGAGGTCGTCGACCCCGCTGTGCAGGTCCGCACCTACGCCGAGGCGACGGCGGAGGCGCTCGCCGCGGGGTTCCGCGGGCTGCGGGCGGCGGCCGAGATCACGGTGCTGGTCCGCAGCGCCGCACAGCGGGACGCGTTCGCCCGCTACGAGCAGCGCATCGACCGCTTCATGACCGCGCACCCCTTCTCCGCGGTCTGCGCCTACGACCGCGGCGCCCTCGGGGCGTCCGCCGTCGCCGAGCTCGCCTGCGTGCACCCGGCCGCGAGCGCCGGGGCCACCCCCTTCCGGTTCTTCGCACGCGAGGGCGTCGACGCCGCGCTCGGCGGCGAGGTCGACCGCACCGGCCGCGAGCTGCTCGCCCGCACCCTCGACCGCGCCGAGCTCGACCTGCGCGGCGGCGAGCTGGTGCTCGACGCCACCGAGCTGGGGTTCCTCGACCACCGCGGGCTGCTCCTGCTCGACGAGCTGGGCCGGCGGGAGGAGGTCGTCGTCGCCCTGCGCGGCGCACCGGGCGTCGTCCGGCGGATGGCCGGGCTGCTGCAGCTCGCGCAGGTCCGCGTGGACACGGCGGCATGAGGACCGGGCCCGCGGCGGGCACCGGGAGTTACCACCACGAGGCGGCGCTCCACGGCGACGACGACGAGTTCCTGGCCGTCGCCGTGCCGTTCGTGCGGGAGGGGCTGGCGGCCGGCGAGCCGACCTGGATCGCGCTCGCCGAGCGGGACGCCGGGCTGCTCCGGCGGGCGCTGCCCCGCTCCGCCGGCGCGCGCTGGCTGGCCATGGACCGCCAGTACCCGACCCCGGCCGCCGCCATCCGGACCTATCACGAACAGTTCACCGAGGCCCTCGGCGCCGGTGCGCCGCAGGTCCGGGTGATCGGGAACGTGCCGCACCCGGGGCACGGCACGCGCTGGGCCGGCTGGGCGCGCTACGAGGCGGCGATCAACCACGCCTTCGCGACCCTCCCGGTGTGGTCCCTGTGCTGCTACGACACCCGGATCACGCCCCGGCCCGTGCTCGACGGCGTCCTGCGCACCCATCCGCACCTGGCAGCACCGGACGGCACCCGCGCGGCCAATCCCGCGGTCGTCGACCCGGAGGCGGTGCTGGTCGAGGGCATGCGGACGCCGCCGCCGGCGGAGCCCGGGCCGCCCGGCCTCGTGCTCCACGAGCCCAGTCCCGCCGCGGCGCGGCACGCCCTGCTGGCGTTCGCCGCCCGGCTGGACCGCGACGAGCTGGAGGATCTGGTCCTCGCGGTGAGCGAGGTCGTCGACAACGCCTGGGTGCACGGCGCGCCGCCGGTGCGGGTGGCGTTGTGGACGGGCGAGCGGACCGTCGTCACGGTGACGGACGCGGGCGCGGGCCCGAGCGACCCCTACGCGGGCCTGCTCCCGGCGAAGGGCAGCGCCACGGCCGGGCTCGGGCTGTGGATGGCCCACCAGCTCGGTCGCGAGGTCAGCCTGCACCGCGGCCCCGGCGGCTTCACCGTCCGGATCGCCGCCGGACCCTCCTGACCGGTCAGGGCTCCACGAGGGTCGTGATCTGGGCGACGACCTCGGGCTCGGCCTGGTTCTGCTGGAGCACCTGCTGGATCTTCTGCGTGCCCTCGGTCCCCGCCGGGTACGGCTTGTTCTGCGCCAGGACCTGCGCCCACTTCTCCGGGTCGTCGACCCCGTTGGTGCGGAAGGAGGCGGCCAGGTCCTTCTCCGACGAGGCCATGATCGAGCTCTTGACGGGCTGGCCGGGCGCGGAGGTGACGGTGTTGTCCACCCCGGGCTGGTCCGCGCCTGCGCGTGACCCGCCCGAGCAACCGGCCAGGGCGAGCGCGGCGACGGCCGCGAGCACGCCCGCGGCGATCCGTCGCGTCGGCGTCGTGGTCCTGCTGCTGGTGGTCATTCGGGCACTCCTCCGGCGTCGGTGACGGCGGGGAGGTACCCGGGAGCGCGCCGGGAACACCTCGCGGTGATCGGCAGCGGTGATCGTGCTCGCGGCGCGCCCCGGGGTGCGGCTCAGGTGTTCCCGTGCTCCTCGCCGGGCTCCATCGGCATGCTCGGGGCGCCGGGACGGGGGACCTCGACCGGGTCCGAGTCCAGGGCGTCGGGGTCCTCCTGCTCCGGGAAGGTACGCACCGGCTCGTCCTCGGCGGTGCGGTCGTCGCGGGGTTCGGTCATGGGTGCCTCCTCGCTCGGCCCAGGCGGTCCGGGCACGGACCGTCGGGAGGATTCCTCACCCGGGGAACGGCAAACCGGCGAACGGCCCTACCGGCCGCGCGGTCCGCCCCGCTCGTGGGACCGGCGCCGCCGCGCCTCGCCCCACCAGATCGCCCCCGCGGTGCCCACCACGACGGCCGCCACCAGGATCCCGATGTTCAGCGCCAGCAGTCCGCCGACGGTGAGGGCCGCGGCCACCAGCAGGATCACGCCCGCACCGACCAGCTCGGCGCGCGGGTCGACGCCCCGGGCCGCACCCGTGACGGCCGCGAGGGCCCGCCACTCGTCCCCGTCCGGCACGGCGACTCCTCTCCCGTGCTCCGTGACTCCCGTCCCGGGGGCGAGGGCCGCCCGGCGTCGGGAAATACCCGCTCCGCGCGATTCCACACGCCCCGCCGCGAACCTCGTGGACAGCCGTCCGAGGCGCGCGCCGCACCCGCCGGATCCGGCTACGCTTCGACTTCCGTACATCTCCCCACGTCGGAACGGAGCCTTCATGACCCGGCCCGACGACTCGGTGCGCCCGCCGGTCGCGGAGGAGAGCATCTTCGCCCGCGGTGGCGAGCTCGGCCGGATCATGGCGGGCTGGGACTGGGCGGCGACCTCCGTCGGGCCGCCGGAGACCTGGCCCTCCGCGTTGCGCAACGTGGTCCGGATCCTGCTCGGGTCGCGCTTCTCGATGTGGATGGGCTGGGGCCCCGAGCTCGCCTTCTTCTACAACGACGCCTACCAGCGGGACACGCTGCGGGCCAAGCACCCGTGGGCGATCGGGCGGCCCGCCCGCGAGGTGTGGGCGGAGATCTGGGAGGACATCGGCCCGCGCATCGCGTCGGTCCTGGGGACGGGCGAGGCGACCTGGGACGAGGACCTGCTGCTGATCCTCGAGCGGTCCGGCTACCCCGAGGAGACCTATCACACGTTCTCCTACAGCCCGCTCGCCGACGACACCGGCGCCATCCCGGGCTTCCTGTGCGTCGTCACGGAGAACACGGACCGGGTGCTCGGCGAGCGCCGGATGTCGATCCTGCGGGCGCTGTCCAGCGCGGTCACCACCGCCCGCACCGAGCACGCCGTGCTCACGGCGGCCGGCGACCTGCTCGGCGCCAGCACCCGCGACCTGCCGTTCTCACTGGTCTACCTGTTCGACGACGAGGGCGGCGCCCGCCTGGCCTGCGCCGCCGGCGTCGAGGCGGGGGCCCCGGTCGCACCGGAGCAGGTCGGGCCGGACGGGCCGTGGCCCGTCGAGGAGGCACGGGCGGGCCGGACGGCCGTCGTCGACGACCTCGGCGCGCGGTTCGCCGAGCTGCCCACGGGGGAGTGGGACCGCCCGCCGCTCGAGGCCGCGGTCGTGCCACTGGGCACCGAGGACGCCGTGGCCGGGTTCGTGGTCGTGGGCCTCAACCCCTACCGCCGCTACGACGAGGGGTACCGCGGCTTCGTCGAGCTGCTGGTGGCGCAGATCGCCTCCGGGCTGCTCAACGCGCGCGCCTACGAGACCGAGCGGCACCGGGCCGAGGCCCTCGCCGAGCTCGACCGGGCGAAGACGGACTTCTTCTCCAACGTCAGCCACGAGTTCCGCACCCCGCTCACGCTGATCATGGGGCCGATCGAGGAGCTGCGGTCCGCCGACGGGATCCCGGCCGACCGGCTGCGCACCGAGCTGGACGTGATCCACCGCAACGGCCTGCGGCTCGGCAAGCTGGTCAACAGCCTGCTCGACTACTCCCGGCTGCAGGCGGGCCGGATCGAGGCCCGCTTCGAGCCGCTGGACCTCGCCGTCTTCACCGCCGAGCTGGCCGGGGCGTTCCGCTCCGCGATCGAGCACGCCGGGCTCGAGCTCGTGATCGACTGCCCGCCGCTGCCCAGGCCGGTCCACGTCGACCGGGACAGCTGGGAGAAGGTCGTCCTCAACCTGCTGTCCAACGCACTCAAGTTCACCTTCGACGGGGCGATCACGGTCCGGCTCCGGGAGGTCGACGGGGCCGCCGTGCTCACGGTGTCGGACACCGGCGTCGGCGTCCCGGCGGACGAGATGCCGCGGCTGTTCGAGCGCTTCCACCGGGTCACCGGCACGCGGTCGCGTTCGGCGGAGGGCAGCGGCATCGGGCTGGCGATGGTGCGGGAGCTGGCGGCGCTGCACGGCGGCACGGTGAGCGCGGAGAGCACCCTGGACGTCGGCACCTCGTTCACTGTGACCGTCCCGCTGGGCACGGCGCACCTGCCCGCGGACCGCGTCGCCGCGGCATCCGAGGAGGCGCAGCCCACCTCGGCGTCCGCCGTCGTCGAGCCCTTCGTCGCCGAGGCGCTGCGCTGGCTGCCCGACGGCCCGGAGGACCGGGCGGACGGGCCGGCCCCGGGACCGTCCGTCACGGGCGGGCGGGTGCTCGTCGCCGACGACAACGCCGACATGCGCGACTACCTGCACCGCCTGCTCGCGCCCCGGTACGCGGTGCAGGTGGTGGGCGACGGCCGCGCCGCGCTCGAGGCGGTCCTCGCCGACCCGCCGGACCTGGTCGTCTCGGACGTGATGATGCCCGAGCTCGACGGGATGGCCCTGCTGGGCGCGCTGCGGGCCGATCCGCGGACCGCCCGGGTGCCGGTACTGCTGCTGTCGGCGCGGGCGGGGCAGGAGGCGGCCGTCGAGGGCCTCGCCTTCGGGGCGGACGACTATCTGACCAAGCCCTTCGCCGCCCGTGAGCTGTTGGCCCGGGTCGACGGACACCTGCGGCTCGGCCGGGCCCGGGCGGACGCCGAGCGGCGCTTCCGCGCCCTCGCCGACGCCACCCCCGCCCTGATCTGGGCGGACGGCGCCGACGGCCGCCGGGTCTTCGTCAACAAGGCCTGGCGGGAGTACACCGGGGCCGGGGACGCGGACCTGGGCATCGGCTGGCGGACGCGGATCCACCCGGACGACCTGGCCGGGTACGACGAGCGCCGCGCCGCGGCCGCCGGCGGGGTCTTCGAGGCGGAGTACCGGCTCCGGCGGGCGGACGGCCGGTACCGCTGGGTGCTCGACCGCGGCGCCCCGCTGGGCCCGGCCGCCGCGGAGCGCGGCTACGTCGGCGGCTGCCTGGACATCGACGACCGGTACCGCGAGCAGGAGCGGCAGCGGGTCCTCGGCGTGCTCGGCGGCGCGATGGACCGGGAGAGCAGCGTCGCCGGGCGGCGCGAGGTGCTCGTCCGTGCGCTCGTCGACGAGGGGGTCGCCGACCTGGCCCGGCTGATCGTCGTCGACGACGGGGGCGAGCCCCGGGTGGTGGCGGTGGCGGCCCGCGACGCCGCCCGCGAGGCCGACCTGGCCCGGCTCGACGCCGCCTCGCGCTGGGCGTCGGAGGTGCTCGCGGACGGCCGCCCCGCCACCGCGCAGGTCGACGAGGGCTACATCCTGGCCGCGTCGAGCGATCCCGAGCAGCAGGAGGCGCGCCGCCGCCTCGACCTGCGCAGCGTCTCGCTCGTCCCGCTGGTCGCGCGCGGCCGGATCGGCGGGCTGCTCGCCACGGCCCGCACGGGTGCGTCGGCCCCGCAGGACGCGCTGGACCCGGCCCTGCTGGAGGAGATCGGCCGGCGCGCGGCCACCGCGATCGACAACGCGCAGCTCTTCGAGAGCGAGCGGGACACCAGCCACCGGCTGACGCTGCTGCAGGAGGCGACCGCGGCCCTGTCCGCCGCGGCGACCCCGGTCCGGGTGGCGGAGACGGCCGTGACCCAGTTCGCGCAGCTGCTGAAGACCTCGTCGGTGTCGTTGTGGGAGGTGCGGGGCTCGGGCACGCTCGAGGTGCTGCACTCCGTCGGCTGGCCGCCGGCGGTGCAGCGGGACTGGGCGACCGTGCCGGACGACGCGCACGCCCCCGTCGTCGACGCGTTGCACCGCGGGGCACCGGTGTGGGTGGAGCGGCCCGAGGACTGGGAGCGCGAGTACCCGCACCTGCACCGGCTCGTCCGCGACGAGTACGGCTACTCCGGCGTGGCGGCCGTCCCGCTGCTGGTGGCCGGGCGCTGCATCGGCGTCGTGGCGCTCGGCTTCGTCGAGCCGCGGCGGCTGGCCGCGACCGAGCGGGCGGCGGCGGTGTCGCTGGCCGAGCAGAGCGCGCAGGCGCTGCAGCGGGCCGAGCTGCTGGCCGCCGAGAGCGACGCCCGGCTGGCCGCCGAGAACTTCAGCCGGGTCGTCTCGGCGCTGTCCGGCTCCGCGCGGCCGGCCGAGGTCGCCGAGGTGATCCTGGAGCACGCGGCGGAGATCGGGGCGACGGAGGCGGTCGTCGCGCTGTGCCGGGGCGACCAGCTGGAGGTGCTCGGCGCCTTCCCGCCGACGCCGACGCGCCGGCTGCCGGCGGACGTGCCGCGCCCGCTGGCCTACGCCGCCCGCACCGGCGAGCCGGTGTGGGTGGGCACCCGGTCCACGCTCGCCTGGTCCGACCGGCGGCTCGACGACGGCGGCGGCGAGCTGCCCGACCAGGTCGCCGTGCCGCTCTCGCTCGGCGGTACCCCGCTCGGCGTGCTCGGCCTGCGGTTCCCCGTGGGGGGCCCGGAGCTCTCCGACGAGGCCCGCGCCGCGCTGCTCACCGTCGCCGAGCAGTGCGCGCAGGCCCTCGACCGGGCCCGGCTGCACGAGGCGGAGCACCAGATCGCCGCGGTCCTGCAGCGCAGCCTGCTGCCCCCGGAGCCGCGGCCGTTCACCCGGATCCGCACCGCGACCCGCTACCGGCCCGGCGCCGCCGGGGTGCAGGCCGGCGGCGACTGGTACGACGTCTTCGCCGTCGACGACGACCGGATCGCGCTGTCCGTGGGCGACGTCGTCGGGCAGGGCCCGGCCGCGGCCGGGGTGATGGGTCAGCTGCGGGTGGCGCTCTCCGGCGCCCTCCGGCAGGGCAACCCGCCCGCCGCCGCCCTGGAGATCCTCGACGCGCACGTGTCGTGGATCCCCGGGGCGCGCGCGTCGACGGCGGCGTGCCTGCTGCTCGACCGGGCCTCCGGCACGCTGCGCTGGGCGCGGGCCGGGCACCTGCCGCCGCTGCTCGTCGACCGCGACGGCGCCCGCTACCTCGACGACACCCGCGGTCCGGTGCTCGGGCTGCCCGACCACGCCCCGTTCACCGAGGGGTCGACCATGATCCGGCCGGGCACCACCCTGCTGCTGTACACGGACGGGCTGGTCGAGCGGCGCGGCGAGATCGTCGACGACGGCCTCGCCCGGCTGGCGTCGGCGGCCGCCCGGCGCGCGCTGGAGGGCCCGGACGAGCTGGTCGACCACCTGCTCGAGGAGGTCGTGGAGCAGCAGCACGGGCACGCGGACGACATCGCGCTCGTCGCGGTGCGGCTGCTGCCGGCCCCGCTGCACGCCCGGTACCCCGCGGCACCGGAGGTGCTGCGCCGGATGCGGAGCGACGTCCGGGTCTGGGCCGAGGAGGCGGCGCTGCCGAAGCTCCTGCTCGAGGACCTGCAGCTCGCCCTCGGCGAGGCCGCCGCCAACTCGGTCGACCACGCCTACCGGCGGAGCACGCCCGAGGACTTCGAGATCGGCCTCGAGCTCGAGGCCGACGGCGGGATCCGGGTCGCCGTGCGCGACCGCGGCCACTGGCGCCCGGAGCCGGCGGACAAGGGGTTCCGCGGCCGCGGCATCGACCTCATCCGGGCGCTCGCCGGCGAGGTCGAGATCGCCCGGCACGAGGACGGCACCGTGGTGCGGTTCCGGGTGGATCCGACCGTCCGGGACCCCGCGCCGCTGCCGGTCGCCCCGGCCGCCACGACCCCGCCCACCCGGGCGCCGGCGGGCCTCACCGTGCACCGGGAGGGCTCGGGCCTGCGGCTCGCGCTGCACGGCGATCTCGACCTCAGCGGGATCGACGCGGTCCGTGCCCCGCTCGCGGCCGAGCTCGCGCGGGACGGGGTCGTCGATCCCGTGGTCCTCGACCTCACCGGCGTCGGCTACCTGCCCAGCGCCGGGATCGGCATGCTGGTCGACCTCGCCGACGACGTCCGCTCCCGCGGTGGGGAGCTCCGGATCGCCCGCCCCGAGACCGGCCCGGTGGCACGGGTGCTCGCCCTCACGGGCCTCGACGGCGACGCGCCGTTCGGCCGCGGCTGAGCTCCCCGCGCCCCGGGCGGTCGGGACGGCTCAGGACATGAAGCCGGGGTCGGCGACGTGCGCGACCGGGGCCCGCCCCTTCGGCTCCTCCCAGTCCTCCTGCCGGCCCAGCGCCGTGAGGTCGAGCAGGTGGTAGCCGTGCATCATCTCCTCGACCCCGCGGCCGTAGGTCGACCAGGTGTGGAAGACCTCGTCGCCGTCGCGCAGGAACGTGCTGATCCCCGGCTGCTCGCCCACGTAGTCGGTCAGCCAGCCCTGGCCCGCGGCGACCAGCTCGTCCGCGTCCCGGAAGTTGTAGCTCGACGGAGCCACGGCCGGGTCGAGCGTGACGTGGAAGTCGTAGTTGAACGTGCTGCCGTACGACGAGTACCAGGCGAAGGTCCAGCCCCGCGCCTCGCGGACCTCCTGCAGTTTCGGGTAGGGCGCCCGGGACACCGCGGCGAAGGCCGTGTCCCGCCGACCGAGGTGCTCGCGCACCCCCTCACCCGTCTCGGCCGCCATCGCGCTGCAGCTGCGGCAGGGTTCGTCCCAGGCCGGGTCGTACATGAAGTGCTGCAAGACGAGCTGCCGGCGACCGGCGAACAGGTCGCGCAGCCCGACCTCGCCCTCCGGTCCGGTGAACCGGTAGTCCTGCTCGACCCGCACCATCGGCAGCCGCCGGCGGTCCGCGGCGAGCACGTCCCGTGCCCGGGTCAGTTCCTTCTCGCGCAGCAACAGCGCCCGGCGCGCGGCCAGCCACTCGTCCCGCGAGACCACCTGCGGAAGTGCCATCGTCCTCAACCCCTTCGTGTCGACTTGCGTGATGCAAGTCACGGTAGGGGTGGGACTTGCATCACGCAAGTCGAATTCGGCTATCGTCGGCCGCGTGCTGGGTCGGCTGTACGAGCGCGAGAACTGTTCGGCGGCGCGCGCCCTCGAGCTGGTGGGGGAGCGCTGGAGCCTGCTGATCATCCGCAACGCGGTCTTCGCGGGGATGACGCGCTTCTCGGACTTCGAGCGCCGGCTCGGCATCGCGCCGAACGTCCTCGCCAAGCGGCTCGACGGCTTCGTGACCGCCGGGCTGATGGAGCTGCGCGAGGGCGAGTACGTGCTCACGGAGAAGGGGCGCGAGCTCGGCGAGGTCGTCGTGGCCCTCACGGAGTGGGGCGACCGCTGGGCCGCCCCGGACGGCCCGCCGATCGTCTTCCGGCACGCGGGGTGCGAGGGAGTGGTGCACCTGCGGACGACCTGCGAGGAGTGCGGCGGCTCGCCCACCATGGCCGAGGTCGTCGCCACCGCCGGTCCCGGCGCCGACCCGGATCGGCTGCCGGGCCGGGACACGGGCTGACGATCCGGGTGCGCCCCTCGCCCCGCCCGAGCGCTCCCGGCCCGCCGCTCGAGCCGGGAGCCGGGCGTCAGCGGTAGTTCGTGAACTGCAGGGCGATGCCGAAGTCCTTGCTCTTCAGCAGCGCGATGACGGCCTGGAGGTCGTCCTTCTTCTTGCCCGAGACCCGCAGCTGATCCCCCTGGATCTGGGCCTGCACGCCCTTGAGCTTCTCGTCCCGGATGGCCTTGCTGATCTCCTTGGCCTTGTCCGAGGCGATGCCCTGCAGGATCTTGCCGGTGACCTTGTAGGTCCTGCCGGACTGCGCGGGCTCGCCCACCTCGAACGCCTTCAGCGAGATGTTGCGCTTGATCAACTTTTCCTTGAAGACGTCGATCGCCGCCTTCAGTCGCTCCTCGGTCTCCGACTCGAGGGTGA
Organism: Pseudonocardia yuanmonensis; assembly: GCF_039542425.1. Classification (NCBI taxonomy): domain Bacteria; kingdom Bacillati; phylum Actinomycetota; class Actinomycetes; order Pseudonocardiales; family Pseudonocardiaceae; genus Pseudonocardia; species Pseudonocardia yuanmonensis. The sequence continues at coordinate 102,239 of NZ_BAABIC010000022.1, read as the reverse complement.
TCGCCTCCTCGCCCGCCCAGCTGATCGAGGTCCCGGTGCCCCGGAAGTCGAACCGCTGGGAGAGCTCCTTCCCGGCCTGGTTGAGGGCGTTGTCGACCTCCTGCCGATCGACCTTGCTCACCACGTCGAACGACGGGTCGGCCATGGGCTCCTCCTCGCTGACGGCCCCCCTCGCGGGGACCGGATCTCGCTGTCGTATCCTTCTCCCTGCACGTCGGCGAGGCCGACGGCACCCCGGCAGGTTGCCCGAGTGGCCAAAGGGAGCGGACTGTAAATCCGTCGGCTTAGCCTACGAAGGTTCGAATCCTTCACCTGCCACACCCTCGGGGTACGGCCCCTGACCAGCGGAGACGCGGGTCAGGGGCCGTTCTCGTCCCCGGGGTGCGGGCCTGGAGGGGCCACCGCCACCGCGTCGCGGGCTACCGTCTGCGAATGGACGCGGGCGACGAGTTCGTGGCGCACTACGCCGCAGGCCGGGAGCGCGACCGCCTGACCGCGCAACCCTCGCTCGAGCTGGTGCGCACCCAGGTCCTCCTGCAGCGCCACCTCCCGCCCCCGCCCGGCCGGGTCCTCGACGTCGGGGGCGCCAGCGGGGTCTACGCCGCGTGGCTGGCAGGCCTGGGCTACGACGTACATCTGGTCGACCCGGTGCCGCTCCACGTCGAGCAGGCGGCGGCGCTCGGCGGCTTCACCGCCGCCCTCGGCGACGCGCGACGCCTCGACGAGCCCGACGGCGCGTACGACGCGGTCCTCCTGTTCGGTCCGCTGTACCACCTCGTGACCGAGGACGATCGCCTGCAGGCCCTCCGGGAGGCCCGTCGGGTCGTCCGGCCCGGCGGGACCGTCGCCGCCGCCGCGATCTCCCGCTACGCGAGCACCCTCGACGGGTACTACCGCCGGTTCGTCGACCGGCCCGGCTTCGTGCCGATCATGCGTGCCGACCTGCGCAGCGGGCAGCATCGCAATCCCACCGGCGACCCGGACTTCTTCACCACCGCCTACTTCCACGACCCGGCCGGCCTGGCCTCCGAGATCGCGGCGGCCGGCCTTCGTCCCGAGGTCGTCCTGCCCGTCGAGGGCCCTCTCGCCTGGGCACCGGACCTCGGACGGCGCCTCGCCGACCGGCAGCAGCGCGAGCTGGTCCTCGAGGTGCTCGCCGTCGTCGAGCGCGACCCCGCGATGACGAGCGCGACGGGCCACCTGCTCGCCGTCGCCCACCGCTGAGCGCCGGCCGCGGCTCAGACGCCGAACGGGGCGGGATACCGCACGATCCCCGAGGGCAGCGGGTCGCCGGTGAGCGACAGCGCCATGAGCGCCTCGTCCGGCACGTCCGCGGACAACCGGATCCCGTGCGCCGAGGCGCGGCCGAAGCCGAAGCGCGGGTAGTAGTCCGGGTGTCCCAGCACCACGACGAACCGCTCGCCCTTCGCCTCCGCCGCCGCGAGCGCCGCGCGGATCGCCGCGGACCCGGCGCCGGTGCGCTGGTGGGCGGGCAGCACCGAGCAGGGGGCGAGGGCCAGCGCCGGGACCTCGCCGACGTGGCAGCGGGTCAGCAGGGCGTGCCCGACGATCTCCCCGTCCGGGGCCTCGGCGACCACGGACAGCCCGTCGATCCACGCGGGATCGGAGCGGAGGGCGTCGACGAGGTCGGCCTCGGCCGGGGCGTCGAACGCCTCCACCACCACCCGCCGCACCGCGGGCGCGTCGCCCGGCCCCTCCGGCCGCGTGGTCCAGCGCACGGACACGATCCTGCCAGTGATCGCCGTCGACGCCCGACCGGATAGCGTGCGGCCGTGCCTCCGAGGCTGCCCCTGACCGTCGTCGCCGCCCAGCCGCCCTGCACCCCCCGGGACGTCGCGGCCAACGCCCGCGCCCACGCCGACACGGTCCGCCGGGCCGGCGCGCGCGTCGTGGTGTTCCCCGAGCTGTCGCTGACGGGCTACGAGCTCGACGCGCCCGTGCTCGACCCCGTTGACCCCCGGCTCGCGCCGCTGGTCGAGGCCTGCACGGACACCGGCGCGCTCGCCCTCGCCGGCGCCCCGCTGCCCCTCGCGGGCGGCGGCCGCTCGCTCGGCGTGCTGGCCGTCGACGGCACGGGCGCCCGGACCGTCTACCGCAAGATGTGCCTGGGCGGTGCCGAGCCGGAGCACTTCACGGCGGGGACCGAGCCCGCGGTCGTCGAGGTCGACGGGTGGCGCCTCGGGCTCGCGGTCTGCCGGGACACCGGCGTGCCCGAGCACGCGGCCCGGACGGCGGCGCTCGGGGTCGACGCGTACGTCGCCGGCGCCGTCGACACCCCGGAGGACGCCGCGGTGCAGGAGGAGCGGGCCCGCCGGATCGGCCGTGACCACGGGATCCCGGTCGTCGTGGCCAGCTTCGCGGGCCCGACCGGCGGCGGCTACGCCCGGACCGCGGGCCGGTCGGGGATCTGGGCGGCGGACGGCACGCTCCTCGCGCGGTGCGGGCCCGGGCCCGGCGAGACGGCCCGCGCGGTACTGGTGCCCTGACCACACCGGACGCGCGGGGCCCCGTCGCCGTAACATCCGCCCGTGGCGGAGTACAGGATCTCGGAGGTCGCGGGCCTGCTCGGGGTCAGCGACGACACGGTGCGCCGGTGGATCGACGCCGGCACCCTCCCGGTGCACCTCGACGCCTCGCGGCGCAAGGTGGTCGACGGGGCCTCGTTGGCGGCGTTCACCCGGGAGCACGCGACCGCGGCGCCGGACCCGTCGGACGTGCACACCTCCGCGCGCAACCGCATGGTCGGCCTGGTGACCGAGGTCGTCATGGACAAGGTCATGGCCCAGGTCGAGATGCAGTGCGGGCCGCACCGGGTGGTGTCGCTGATGAGCCGCGAGGCGGTCGAGGAGCTCGGCCTGCAGCCCGGCTCGCTCGCCGTCGCGGTGATCAAGTCGACGAACGTCGTCGTCGAGACACCCCGGCGGTGACCCCGACGACCACGGTGGCGTCGAGCTCGGTGGAGTGCGTCAGCGCGGTGCCCATGCCGTGCACCACCATCGCCGCCGCGGTGCCCGGCGCCTGACGCCGGGAGGTCTCGATCAGCAGGTGCGCGCCGGGCCGCAGCCAGCGGGGGGCGAGCGCGGCGATCCGGCGGTGCAGGTCGAGGCCGTCGGCGCCGCCGTCGAGCGCGACGAGCGGCTCGTGGTCGCGGGCCTCCGGCGGCATGAACCGGACCTCGGCCGTGGGCACGTAGGGCGCGTTGGCGACCAGCAGGTCGACCCGTCCGCGCAGGTCGGCGGGCAGGGCGGCGTCGAGGTCGCCCTCGTGCACGTGCCCGCCGCGCGGCTCCAGGTTCCGCCGGGCGCAGCGCACCGCCGCCGGGTCGACGTCCGCCGCGTGCACCTCGGCGCCCGGCAGCTCGACGGCCAGGGCGGTCGCCACCGCCCCCGAGCCGCAGCACAGGTCCACGACCACCGCCCCCGGAGGGGCGAGCGCCACGCCCTGCGCGACGAGCAGCTCGGTGCGCCGCCGCGGCACGAAGACCCCGTCCTCGACGGCAATCCGCAGCCCGCGGAACTCCGCCCACCCCACGACGTGCTCCAGCGGGACGCCCGCGACGCGCCGGGCGAGCATCGCCTCCAGCTCCTCCGCCGACCCGGCCGACGCCGCCAGGACCTCGGCCTCCTCCTCGGCGAACACGCACCCGGCCGCCCGCAGCGCCCCGACCAGGGCCTCGCTCGTCCCCACGAGGGGGCATTATCACGGAATGATCCAGCTGGACGGCGCGGTCCTGCTCCCCGACGGCACCCCGGTCCGCGGCCGGGGCCGCCGCGACCCCCTGCCGGACGGGCCGCTGCCCGAGTTCTCCCTCTGCCTCGGCCGCCCCGGGCACGACGACGAGCCGGACTGGCCCTCGGCCTGGATCGTGTGGCCGGACTTCCGCGTGCCCCGCGACCGGGACGGCGCCACCGCCGCGATCGTCGACGCCTACGAGCGCGCCCGGTCGGGGGTGCGGGTGGAGGTCAGCTGCACGGGCGGGACCGGCCGGACGGGCACGGTGATCGCGTGCATGGCGGTGCTCGCCGGGCATCCGGGCGCCGAGGCCGTGGCCTGGACCCGGGCGCACTACCGGCCCCGGGCCGTCGAGACGCCCTGGCAGCGGCGGTGGGTCCGGGCGTTCGCGGAGCGGGTGGCGCGCCGCCCCGGCTGACCCGAAGAACCGCGCGAAGGTCGGGGTGTCCCGGAAGGCCGCCGCGCGGAGGAAGGCCGGCGCACGGGGAGGTCGCGGCACCCCCCAGAGGTCGCGGCACACCCGCTCGATCGCCGCGCCACACCCGCGCCGAGCGCGACACATCCGGTCGACGGGTGGCGAGCCGAGCGAGCGGGTGTGCGCCGCTCGACGTGGCCGGCTCGGGCGCGGTCTGCGCGGACACCGGCTGGTGGCGCTGCCGGCCCGGAGTCGCGCCGGCCGTCCGACCGCTCGTCGGCCGGGTCCGCAGCTCGCACACCCGGGAAGGCACTCCACACCCCGTCGACGACGTGTGCCGCGTGCCGATCGGTTGTGGGACGTGGCCGCAGCGGGTGTGCCGGGGCGGACCGGTTGTGCCGGGGCGGACCGGTTGTGCCGGCAGGCCCCTCAGACCCCGCGCCGCCCGTAGTCCGATGCCAGCCGGGTGCGCGCGGTGAAGAGGTGCCGCGCCACCTCGGCGGTGATCCGGTCCGCGTCCGTGCAGCAGCGGCCGGCCCGTTCGGAGTCCGGCAGCCCGCGGTAGGCCGCGGTGAGCTCCTCGAGCGCGCCGAGCAGGTCGGCGATCGCGGCGGACCGCGACTCGGCCTGAGCGACGGTCAGGTCGATGGTCATACCCTCGAGGGTTCCGTGCGCAGGTGTCGGGCGTGGTCCCTCGACGTCACGAACCCGTGACCTCCGCCGCACACCCGTCCGGACCGCCGCCGCCCCGGGAGACGGCCACGATCACCGCCGGGACCGCCCCCGGGTTGTGGACCGTGCGCAGGTTCAGCCCGGTGAACCAGAGCACCGAGCCCGCCGCGAAGCGCCGCCGCCCGCCCGCGTGGCAGCGCAGCTCGATCTCCCCGGCCTCGAGGACGACGAGCACGCCGCGCCACTCGTCCTCCACGTGCGGCCGGGACTCGCCCGGCGCGATCTCGATCCGGCGCCTGCTGAAGCGGCGCCCGGGTGGGAGTGCCGGACCGGCTCTGCCGTCCATGGTGTCGCCTCCCACCCGCGACTCATGCGGGCCGGTCGCTCCGGGCCCGTCGAGGGGTGGACCAGGTTGCGTCCCGGAACTCATCGGTTCCGCCCGCATCGTCCGGAACGCCCTGGTCGGGGCGGTGCGCGAGGACGAGCCCGGGATCGGCCGTCCGCAGCACGGCCGCGGCGGCGTCGTGACCGAGCCGCGAGGCGAGCTCGACCCGCGGGACGTCGATCGTCAGCCCGCGGACGCCGGCCGAGCGCTCGGGGGAGATCGCGAACAGGTGGCTGCCGGAGCGGTCCGGGTGGGCGGCGTCGGCCAGCAGGTCGAGGCTGTCGGCGTGCCGCCGGACGTCCTGGGTCATCGCGCCCAGCCCGGGGGCGAGCCGGTCGATCGACCGTGCCCACCACGGCGTGCGCCCGGCCGGGTCGGAGCGCCGCAGCTCCGGCACGGGCCGGGTGAGCAGGACGAGGACGTGCGTCGCGCCCTCCCGCAGCGCCCGCGCCACCGGCAGCGGATCGCCGATCGAGCCGTCGATCCAGCGCCGCCCGTGCAGCTCCACGGGCGGCCCGGTGAGGAGGGGGATGGCCGCGGTCGCGCGCATGGCGAGCCGCCAGTCGTCCGCCGTCGGGAGCCCGCCCAGGGCGTGCGGGGTCATGTCGTCCGCGTCCGTGACCAGGACGTTCAGCGGGGCGGGGCTGTCCCGCAGCGCGTCCCAGTCGGTGGGCTTGCTGTGCACCAGGATCTCGTGGATGAGGTGGTCGAGCGAGACCATCGGCTGCCGGCTGCGCAGCCGACGGGCGTCGACGAACTCCCGGCTGGCCATGTCGTCGGGGAAGATCCGGGAGGCCTCGTAGCCGTGCCCGAGCAGCAGCGCGGTGGCGACGAACGCGCCGGCCGAGCTGCCGTAGGCCACGTCGAAGGCCGGGGCCAGGCCCGCCTGCTCCAGGGCCCAGACCATGCCGCCCGCGTAGGCGCCGCGCATCCCGCCGCCGCCGACGACCAGCGCGATGCGGTGCCCGTCCGTGCGCGCGCCCGGCCGGCTGCCCGAGTCCCGGCGGCGGACCAGGGCGTGCAGGACCTCGAGGTCGCCCTGCAGACCGCCCTCCCGGTCGTCGCGCAGGTCCCCCATGGGCTCATCATCACCCGACGGGTGCGGCCCGGTCAGGATGTCCGGGTGAACGTCACCGACGACGGCCCGGTGCGCCGGGTCACCCTCCACCGGCCCGAGGCGCGCAACGCGCTGACCGCCGGCGATCTCCGCGACCTGCACGCCGCCTTCGACCCCGGCGGGCTCGGCCCGGACACCCGCGCCGTGGTGGTCGACGCCGCCGGGCCCGTGTTCTCGGCCGGGATGCACGTCGACGAGTTCCTGACGCTCGGGTCGGTGGCCGAGGCGGAGGCCTTCATCGCACGGCTGCGGGACCTCCTGCGGAGCGTGCGGACGGCGCCGGTGCCCGTGCTCGTGGCCGTCGACGGGCCGTGCATCGGCGCGGCGTTCGAGCTCGCGCTCGCCGCCGACCTACGGGTGGCGTCCACCCGGGCCGCGTTCGGGCTGCCGGAGGTCAGGCTGGGCATCCCCTCGGTGGTCGACGCGGCGCTGCTGCAGCAGCACGTCGGGCTCGCGCTGGCCAAGGAGATCGTGCTGACCGGCGACCTCTACCCGGTCGACCGGCTCGGCACCCTGTGCAACGCCGTCGTCCCGCCCGAGGAGCTGCCCGGTGCCGTCGCCGGGCTGCTCGGCAAGGTCACGGGGCACACCCGCACCGTGCTCGCCGCCCAGAAGCGGCTGTTCGAGACGTGGCAGAACACCGGCCTCGCGGAGGGCGCCGACCGGAGCGTCGCCGAGTTCGCCGGGGTGTTCGCCGAGGAGGAGACCCGCGAGGTCCTGGCCGCGTACCGCGCCCGCCTCGGGCGTCGCGGCGGCGCCCGCGAGGAGTGAGGCAGTCGTATCGAACTCCGCTCCGTGCCGGGGAGACGAAGACGGCGGCGGGTTTCGTACCCCGGGCACGAAGGTGGACCGCGTGACCGATGTCACGGTGCAGGGGAGACCCCAGCCCGTCCGCGTCGGACCCAGGAGGCAGCGTTGCCCGTCCACCCCGAAGCCCAGACCCTGCTCGACGCCCTCGCCGAGCAGGGCATGCCGCCGTTCCCGCAGATGACGGTGCCGATGGCCCGTGCCGCGGCCAAGGGCTTCCTCGACCTGCAGGGCGAGCCGGAGCCGATCGCGGTCGACGAGCGGCGGATCGACGGCCCCGCCGGCCGGATCCCGGTGCGGATCTACACGCCGGAGGGGGACGGCCCGAAGCCGCTGGTCGTGTACTTCCACGGCGGCGGCTGGGTGATCGGCGACCTGGACATCGTGGACCGCCCGCTGCGCAGCATCGCGAACCGCAGCGGCGCCGTGATCGTGTCCGTCGACTACCGGCTGGCGCCCGAGCACGTCGCCCCGGCCGCCTTCGACGACTGCTACGCCGCCACGAAGTGGGCCGCGGAGAACGCCGCCGACCTGGGTGCGGACCCGGACCGCGTGATCGTGGCCGGCGACTCGGCGGGCGGTCACCTGGCCGCGGCCGTGGCGCAGGCGGCGAAGGACCGCGGCGGCCCGGCGCTCGCCGCGCAGCTGCTGCTCTACCCGGTGACCGACTTCGACTTCGCCACGCCCTCCTACGAGGAGAACGCCGACGGCTACCTGCTCACCCGCGGCGCGATGGAGTGGTTCTGGGCGCACTACCTGGGCGCCCAGGCGGACGACGGCGAGTACCTCTGCCCCGGCCGCCGCGAGGACGTCTCCGGCCTGCCGCCGGCCTACGTGGCCACGTCGGAGTTCGACCCGCTGCGCGACGAGGGCGAGAACTACGCCCGCAAGCTCGAGGAGGCCGGCGTGCCCGTCACGCTGAAGCGCTTCGACGGGATGCTGCACGACTTCCTCTGGACCCTCGGCGCCACGCCGTCCGGCGGGGTGATCGTCGACGAGATCGCCGACGCCATCAAGAAGGCGGGAGCCTGAGGCCCACCCCCCGAGCGGGGGCACCGACCCCCGGCCGGGTGCGACGTCGGCAACGGCGCCGGCGTCGCGCCCGGCCGGGCTCGCCCGTGCGGGCAGTTGCCGAACGTTCGGCAGGACGTACTGTGGGGGCGTGCCGCCACCGTCGACGGACGTCTCCCCGGCCGGGCTCGCCCAGGTGGGCGGCTGCGTGCGGGCGATCGCCGTGGCCCTGGGCCGCCGCGTCGTCGAGATCGCGCTCGACCTGCGCCAGCTGATGGCCACGGAGATCGCCGAGCTGGACGGCGACCCGCGGATCGTCGAGCTGCTCGGCGCCTCGGTCGAGGGCAACGTCGAGACGATCCTGCACATGCTCGCGCACGAGATCCCGGCCGAGCGGATGGAACCGCCGTCGGCCGCATTCGAGTACGCGCGCCGGCTGGCCCAGCGCGGGGTCCCGGTCAACGCGTTGCTGCGCGCCTACCGGGTCGGCCACGACCGGCTGCTGCGCTGGATGTTCGCCGAGCTCGACCGGCGCCGGGAGGACCCGGTGGTGGCGCTCGGTGTCGCCCGCAAGATGGTCGGCGACACCTTCGGCTACGTCGACTGGATCTGTCAGCAGGTCGCCGAGGTCTACGAGGAGGAGCGCGAGCGCTGGCTCGCCAACCGGGACACGCTGCGCGCGGGCCGGGTCCGGGCGCTGCTCGACGGCGACGGCCCGGCGGACCTCGACGCGCTCGAGACCACCCTGGGCTACGGGCTGCGCGGCCGGCACCTCGCGCTCGTGGCCTGGTCCGGCGAGGGGGAGGGTGCGGCCGTCGTCCGGCTCGTCCGGGCGCTGGCCGAGCGGACCGGTTGCCGGGGCCGTCCGCTCTGCGTGGCCTACGACCACGCGACGACCTGGGCCTGGCTCCCCCTGGGCCGCGAGGCCGGGGTGGCCGACCTGTCCCGGGCCGTGGAGGCCCTCGCCGAGGACGGCGGGCCGGCCGTGCGTTTCGCCGTCGGCGACCCGGGGACCGGGGTGGCCGGGTTCCGCGAGAGCCACCGGCAGGCCGTCCGGGCGCAGACCGTGGCCCTCGCCGCCGGCGACGACGCCCGGACCCTGACGACCTTCACGGACGTCGGCGCCGTGGCCCTGCTCTGCGCCGACCTGGAGGCCGCGCGCACCTGGGTGGCCGACACGCTCGGCGGCCTCGCCGCGGACGACCCGCAGCGCGCCCGGCTGCGCGAGACGCTGCGGGTGTTCCTCGCCGCGGGCGGCAGCTACACCACGGCGGCCGAGCAGCTGACGATGCACAAGAACTCGGTGCGTTACCGGGTGGGCCGCGCCGAGCGGGAGCGCGGCCGTCCCCTCACCGAGGGCAGGATCGATCTCGAGCTGGCCCTGCTGGCCTGCCGCTGGCTCGGCCGCGCGGTGCTCACACCCGCCCGCTGATGGTGGGTAGTGTCGCGATCGTGAGCGCTCTGAAGACCGAGGTCGAGCCGGACGAGGTCGGGCTCGACGCACAGCGGCTGGACCGCATCGGGACCCACTTCGCGAAGTACGTCGACTCCGGCAGGCTCGCCGGCTGGTCCGTCGCCGTCGCCCGCCGCGGCAAGGTCGCGTACGTCGCGCACCACGGGCTCCGAGACGTCGAGGCCGGGCTCCCGGTCACCGACGACACCATCTGGCGCATCTACTCGATGACCAAGCCGATCACCTCGGTCGCCGCGCTGATGCTGTGGGAGGAGGGCGCGCTCGAGCTCACCGACCCGGTCTCGCGGTACATCCCGTCCTTCGCCGACACCCGCGTCTACCGGTCGGGCTCCGCGCTCAACCCGGGCACCGACCCCGTGGTCGAGCCGATCCGGGTCTGGCACCTGCTCACCCACACGTCCGGCCTGACCTACGGCTTCCACCACGCCCACCCGGTCGACGAGATGTACCGCGGCAAGGGCCACGAGTTCGGTGCGCCGCGCGGGCACGACCTCGCCACCGCCTGCGACACCTGGGCGAGCATCCCGCTGCTGTTCCAGCCGGGCACCGAGTGGAACTACAGCGTCTCGACGGACGTGCTGGGCCGGGTCGTGGAGGTCGCCTCGGGCATGTCGCTCGCGGCCTTCTTCCGCGAGCGGATCCTCGACCCGCTCGGCATGACCGACACCGGCTTCCACGTCTCGGGCGAGGAGGACCTCGGGCGGCTCGCCACGCTGTACGTGCCGAAGCCCGGCGGCGGGCTGGTCCGCAGCGGCGCGATGGCCGAGGCCATCACCCGGGAGCCGACCTTCCTGTCCGGCGGCGGCGGGCTCGCCTCGACGCTGTACGACTACCACCGCTTCACCCAGATGCTCGCCCGCGGCGGCGAGCTCGACGGCGTGCGCCTGCTCGGCCCGCGCACCCTCGCCTACGCCACGCGCAACCATCTGCCCGGCGGCGCCGACCTGGAGACCATCGGTCGGCCGATCTTCGCGGAGTCCACCTACCAGGGCACGGGCTTCGGGCTGGGGTTCTCGGTCGTGGTAGACCCCGCGGCGGGCAAGCAGCTGCAGGGGCTCGGCGAGTACGGCTGGGGCGGGCTGGCCAGCACCGCCTTCTACGTCGACCCGGTCGACGAGCTCTCCGTCGTGTTCATGACCCAGCTGATGCCGTCGAGCACCTACCCGATCCGCCCGCAGCTGCGGGTGCTGGTGTCCCAGGCGGTGGTCTCGTGAGCGAGCTTGCGAGCTCACCACTCAACACAGCAGCGCCGCGAACGCGACCGACGAGCGCCAGCGAGGAGGGCTCGTGAGCTGGGTGGACGAGCGCGAGGGCTCCTGGGTCCTCGCGTTCGTCGTCCGGGTGGTCGTGGTCGCGGTCGCGCTGTGGGTCGCGACCTGGCTGGTCGACGGCATCGAGCTGGGCGGCAGCTCGACGGGCGCCCGGGTGGGCACGCTGGTCCTGGTCGCGCTGATCTTCGGGCTGGTCAACGCGTTCCTCAAGCCCGTGATCAAGATCCTGAGCTGCCCGCTGTACATCCTCACGCTCGGGCTGTTCGGGCTGGTCGTCAACGCATTGCTGTTCTGGCTGGTCGGCACGTTCGCCTCGCGGATCGGCCTGCCCTTCGTCGTCGACGGCTTCTGGCCGGGCTTCTGGGGCGCCATCGTCGTCGCGATCGTCGGCTTCGTCCTGCACCTGCTCATCCCGGACCGCTTCGACCAGCGCTGACCGGCGCTGACCGGCGCTGACCGGCGCTGACCGGCGCTGACCGGCGGACGCGCCGCGTGCGCGGTGAGTGGTGCCGGAGCACCGCTCACGCGCACGGCGGGGTCAGACGGGCCAGCCCTCCTCGCGGTAGCCGCCGTCCCAGAACATCCACTCGTAGCGGCTGGTCGTCGTGAAGTGCGCCCGCATCCGGGCGAGCTCGGCGTCGGAGACCGACTCGCCCAGGCGGTTCGTCGCGGCCAGCACGGCGTCGACGACGGCCTGGAACTCCGCACCGCCGTACGTGCCGATCCACCGGGCGTACAGCGGGTCCGGGGATCCAACCTCGACCAGGTGCTCGCCGACCTTCGCGTAGATCCAGTAGCAGGGGAGCACCGCCGCGACCGCCTCCGCGTACGAGCCGGAGTACGCCGTGGCGAGCAGGTAGCTGACGTAGGCCTGGGTGGCCGGGGCGACCGGCAGGGCCATCGCCTGCTCGGCGGTCAGGTCCAGCTTGCCGAGCAGCTCGGTGTGCAGCTCCTGCTCCGCGGCGATCGCGCCGCCGGCGTGCGCGCAGAACATCGCCAGGTCGTCCTCGTCCGGCGCCTTCGCCGCGCACAGGGCGAGCGCGCGGGCGTAGCCGCGCAGGTAGTGGGAGTCCTGCACGATGTAGTGCCGGAAGGCCGAGTGCGGCAGCGTGCCGTCCGTCAGTCCGGTGACGAACGGGTGGGCCAGGATCGCGGCGTAGACGTCCTCGACGTCGCTCCACAGGACGTCGGTCGTGCGGGTGCTCATGCCCGGAACCGTAGGGCCCGCAGCAGATCCGCCGGTGTGGCGTGGACCACCCGCCGAGTGATCATGTGCGCGTGGGGTAGTCGCGTTCTGACAGCTCGTGCGCTCAGAGTGAGAGCCTCGTCACTCTTCGGGTACCATGACACCTGCCGGTAAACGGGGTGGGTCACGATGGGACACCACGGATGGCGACTCAGCGCTGAGCGCGCGCCGGCCCGCACGTCCTTCCTCCACGGAGGTGAGTGGAATGAGTCCCGTCCCCATGGACCATCACGAGAAGATGCGGCTGCGCGCGGCCGCGTTCCGGGTCACCCGGCTGTACCCCGGCCCCGTCGGTGAGGTGCTCTCCCGCGAGCTCCTGACCTGGGAGGAGTTCGGGTACCGGCTCGGCGGCGGCCAGCTCGTCATGCGGCTGGTCGACCACGTGCTGAAGACCCCGCTCAACCAGGACGGCGTCGCGGCCTGACCGTCCCGGGGCGACCGGCCGTCACTCCGTCGGCATCCCCGCGGGGTCCTGCAGGGTCGTCACCGTGGTCGCTGCGGGGCCGCTCGGCACCGTGCCGTCGGCCGACGCGGCCACGGCGCCACCGAGCACCAGCATCGCCGCGAGGGTGGCCAGGCTGCCCGCCCGGGCCGCGACCGTGTAGGCCGCCGTGGCGGCACCGTGCACCACCGGGGACGCCCTGAGCGTGCGTCGGTCGGCGTGCTGGATCGCCACCGGACGCAGCAGCCGCTCCGCCGACGCGGGCGCCGCGGGAAGGCGGAGCACCTCGTGCGGGTCGGGCTGTGCCCGGTGTGCACCCGGAAGGGGCGAGCGGCCAGGTCGCGCTCGCCGGTCCGGGAACCCACCGTGCCCCGGCACCCGCGGCCGCGGAACCGCCGGAAGGGCGACCGTGGGCTGCTCCTCCCGACGGGCGTGGCACGGACCCGGCACGGGGCGACGGGCCGGGGTGGCGGGCAGCACGGTCACGTCCGGTTCATCGTGATGTCACACACCGCCGTTAACGCACCCCGGCCGCCTCACCCGATCGGTGTGATCCGCCCTGACGAGTGCGACCCCGGCGCTCGGCCGACCGGTCGGGCGGACCGATCTCCCCTACAACCGTTCCCGCAGCTCCCGCTTGAGCACCTTCCCCGCCGCCGACACCGGGATCTCGTCGACCAGCCGGATCTCGCGCAGCCGCTTGTAGGGCAGGACCTGCGCGTTCACCGCCTCCATGAGCTGTGCGGCCTCGGCCTCGGTGCGGCCCGGCGCCACCACGAACGCCACCGGCAGCTCTCCGACGTTCACGTCCGGCCGGCCGACGACCGCCGCCCCGACCACACCCGGCTGCCGGAACAGCAGCTCCTCCAGCTCGCGGGGGTACACGTTGTAGCCCTTGTAGAGCAGCATGTCCTTCTTGCGGTCGACGATCCGCAGGTACCCGTCCTCGTCGAGCACGCCGACGTCGCCCGTGTGCAGCCAGCCGTCCCGCAGCGCCGCCGCGGTCTCCTCCGGCCGGTCCTTGTACCCGACCATGACCTGAGGGCCGCGGATGCAGACCTCGCCCTCGGTGCCGGTCGGGACCGGGTTCCCCTCGTCGTCGACGATCCGGATCTCGGTGTCGGCGACGGGCGGGCCGACGGTGCCGGCCTTGCGGACCGCGGAGCGCGCGCTCGGGTTCTGGGTCGCGCCCATCGTGACCTCGGTGAGTCCGTAGCCCTCGACGATCACGAGGTCCTCGCCGAGCCGGCGCTGGAGTGCCTCGATCAGCTCCACCGGCAGCGGAGCGGCTCCCGAGCTGAGTGCGCGGACCGAGGAGAGGTCCCGCGTGGCGAAGTCCGGGTGCCGCAGCAGCGCGGCGTAGAGCGGCGGGGCACCGCCCATCGAGGTGGCCCGGAACCGCTCGACGTCCGCCAGGTAGGCGGCCGGGTCGAACCGCTCGTGCAGCACGCTGGTGGTGCCGGAGAGCAGCGGGATGTTGAGCCCGCCCACCGTGCCCATCGCGTGGAACCAGGGCGTGATGTTGACGACGGCGGCGGTGCCGAACCGCACCGGGAACTCCTCGGGCGGGCCCTGGTCGACGAGGACGAGGCCGCCCTGCTCGTCGAGCTCCGGCCGGGCGCCGGAGCCCGCGCACGCGTACTGCAGGACGTTGACCACCACGTTGCGGTGCGGCAGCTGCACACCCTTCGACCGCCCCGTGGTCCCGCCCGTGTAGGCGAGGTGGGCGAGGTCGCGGTGGACGTCGATCTCCACGGCGGGCGGCTCGGTGGGCGCCTGCGCGTGGAACTCCTCGAAGTCCGTCGCACCGGCCGCGGTGAGCCGCACGGTCGGGTCGACGGCCTGCTCCCGGTTCGTGACCAGCGCGAACTTGACGCGCGTCTGGTCGCGCACCGCGGCGAACGTCGGGTACGCGGCCTCCCAGCTCACCAGCGCGACCGCGCCGGCGTCGGCCAGCTGGGCCGCCAGGTCCGCCGGCGGCAGCAGCGGGTTGGCCGGGGTGAAGGTCGCCCCGGCGAGCTGGATGCCGTAGTAGGCGATCGCGTACTGCGGGCAGTTCGGCAGGTGGATCGCGACCACATCGCCGCGGCCGACGCCCTGCTCGCGCAGCGCGTGCGCGAAGGCCGAGGCCCGTGCGAACAGCTGGGTGTAGGTCAGGTCGCGGCCGTAGTAGTGCACGGCCGCGCGGTCGCCGTAGCGCCGCGCGGAACCGGCGAGGACCGCGCCGACGGGCACCTCGGGGTAGATCACCGGGCCCCTCCGGCGGTGAACGCGACGGGCAGGTGCTTGATGCCGTTGATGAACATGGACCGCAGCCGCTGCGGCTCCCCGGTGACGTGGATGTCCGGGACCCGGGTGAGCAGCTCGCGGAACATCACCGCCATCTCCCGGCGGGCCAGGTGGGCGCCCAGGCAGAAGTGCGGGCCGGGGCCCCCGAAGCCGACGTGCGGGTTCGGCGAGCGCCGGACGTCGAACCGGTCCGGGTCGGGGAAGTGCGCGGGATCGCGGTTCGCCGCCCAGTAGAAGAGGGCGACCTTGTCGCCCGCCGCCAGCTCCTTGCCGCCGAGCACCGCATTCCGGGCGAGCGTGCGCCGCATGTAGATCACCGGCGAGGCGAGCCGGACGATCTCGTCGATCGCGGTCGGGGTGACGCCGTCGAGATCGGCGAGCCAGGCGGCGCGCTGGTCCGGGTTGTCCGTGAGGAACTTCAGGCCCCAGCTGATCGCGTTGCGGGTGGTCTCGTTGCCCGCCACCACCAGCAGGACGAAGAAGCTGGCCAGCTCGTCCGGGGTGAGGCGCTCGCCGTCGATCTCCGCGTTGACGAGCGCGGACGTGACGTCGTCCGTGGGGTTCTTCTCCCGCGCCGCGCCGAGCTCCTTCATCAGGGCCGCGAGCTCGCCGCCCGCGGTGAGCAGGGCGGTGATGACGTCCGTGCCCTCCGGCACGTACTCCGGGTCCTGCGCCCCGAGGATCACGTTCGTGCGGTCGAACACGAAGCGGTGCTGGCTCTCGGGGATGCCCATCATGTCGCAGACGATCTTCAGCGGCAGCCGGGCGGAGATCTCGGTGACGGCGTCGCACTCGCCGCGGTCGATCACGTCGTCGACGATCCGGGTCGCCGACCGCTGCACGTCCTCCGTGAGCTGGGCGAGCCGGCGCGGGGTGAAGCCGCGCGAGACGATCCGGCGCAGCCGGGCGTGCCGCGGGTCGTCCATGTTGATCATCGAGCCGAAGAACTCCGCGAACTCCGGCGGCTGGTCGACGACCGAGGTCGAGCCCGAGCCCGAGGTGAAGACCTGCGGGGTCCGGCTGGCCTCGACGATGTCGTCGAGCCGGGTCAGCGCGAAGAATCCCGGGCCCGGCTCGAGGTGGCCGAAGTCCGGCTCGGGGTAGAAGGGGATCGGCTCGTTGGTGCGCAGCCAGGCGAAGGCGGCGGCCCGCTCCTCGACGGGCACGGTCCAGAACCCCTCGACGTCCGAGAGGTCCGGGCGCCCGCCCGGGCCGACGGCCGTCGGATCCGTGGTGGTTGCGTCAGTGGACATGCGTGCGGTCCCTCCTGCCGGTCCGCGGTGACCGGCGCCACGCACACCATAGTTACTGAACGGTAGATCGGGGAGGGATGAGCCCCCGTTCGTACCCGATCGCCACCGCGTCCGTGCGGCCCGCGGCGCCGAGCTTCGCCATGACCCGGGACAGGTGCACGCTGACCGTCTTCTCACTGATGTAGAGGGCCTCGCCGACCTGCCGGTTCGTGCGTCCCTCGGCCACCAGCGCCAGCACCGCGCGTTCCCGCGGGGTGAGGGGGCCGGTCCCGTCCGCGACGGGCTCGGACCGCGTCCGCCGCGACCCCGCCCGCTCCCGGACGTCCGCGGCCCGCGCGCGCAGCGGGTCCGCGCCGAGCCGGTCGGCGGTGGCGACGGCGGCGTCGAGGTCCGCGACGGCCTCCTCCCGGAGCCGGGCGGCCGCCGCCCGGTCCTCGGTGCGGCCGGCGGCGGCGAGCAGGGCCTCGGCGCGCCGGACCCGCGCCTCGGCCTCCCGGTACGGCTCGCCGTAGCCGAACGCATCGAGCACGCCCGTCCACGTGGCCGCGTCCGCCTCGCCGTGCACCCGGTCCCGCTCGGCGCGGGCCCGGGCCAGCCACGCCCGCCCCTCGACGCCCAGGGAGCCCGACCGCGGGATGCCTTTCTCGGCCGCCTCCTCCGCGCTCGCGAGGAGCCGCTCGGCCGGCTCGTGCGCGCCCTCGGGCAGGGCGCCGAGGCCGAGCGCGGCGAGCATGATCGCCGCGATGTGGTGCGGCACGAGGCGGTCGAGGTCGGCGAGGGCGGTCTCCGCCCGGCGCAGCGCCTCCGCCGGCTCGCCCCGCCACAGCGCCGCCTCGACGCCGGCCCCGCCGAGCAGGAGGACGACCTGGTCGTCCTCCTGCTCGCGGGAGTCCAGCTCGGCCCAGCGCCGCTCGGCCTCCGTGAGCCGGCCGCGCGCGACCTCGACCAGCAGACCCGCGGCGGCGAGCCGGCCGGCGACGACCGGTGCCACCATCGCGCCGCCGAGCCGGGCGGTCCGTTCCGCGGCGTCCCAGTCGCCGGCGACGAACTCGCTCATCAGCCGGGCGACCCGCATGTCCATGCCGTAGCCGCTCCACGTGGTCCCGGTCTCGGTGGCCCGCCGGCCACCCGCCGCGAACTCCGCGGCCGCCGCGGCCGCGGAGCCCTCCTCCAGGAGCGACATCCCCCGGTTGTAGAAGATCCGCAGCTCGACGCCGATGTTCCCCGAGCCGCGGGCCAGCGGCAGCGCCTCGGACAGCAGCTCCCGGCTGCGCGGGCCGCGGCCCTCGAACTCCTCGACGACGGCCAGGCTGATCAGCGCGTCCGCCTCGGCGGCCGCGACGTCCTGCAGCGCCTCGGCGAGGGCCGTCTCCGGGTCCGCGTCCCCGTGCTCGCCGTGCGGCGCGGCGGTGCCCGCGCGCAGGGCGGCGGCGACCTCCTGCGCGATCCGCAGGGCGGCCTCGCCGTGCTCGCGAACGCCGGGCACGTGGTCCGCGCGCCAGAGCGCGCGGGCCAGGACGGCGTGCGCCCAGGCGAGATCGGCGGTGGGCGGACCCTCTGCGAGGAGGTCGATCGCCTCCCGGACGGCGGCCGCCGCGGCCGCGGTGCCCTCGGTGCGCTCGAGCAGCCGGATGGCGTGCCGGACCCGGACCTCGGCGGCGCGCGCACGGTCCGCGGTGGCGTCGGCCAGCTCGAGGGCGCGGCTGCTCAGGGCGATGCCGCGGTCCGGGTCTCCGGTCGCGCTCGCCGCGTACGCCGCCCACAGCGTGACGGTGATCTCGTCCGTGCCGGTGACCGCCTCCGCCCCGGGCACCGCGGACCACAGCTCGACGGCCCGTTCGGCGTGCCGCAGGACCTCGGCCGGCGCCCCCACCCGGTCGGCCTCGCGGGCCGCGCGCACGGAGGCGGCGAGCGCGCGGGGCAGGTCGTGCGCGGCGAGGGCGTGGTGGGCGAGGGCGGCCGCGGGCGAGGCGCCGACGGGCGACGGGCGGCCCGGCGGCGCGGGCTGCTCGAGCCGCGTGGACAGCAGGTCGGCGTAGCGGGAGTGGATCCGCGCCCGTTCGCCGGGCAGCAGGTCCCCGTAGACCGCCTCGCGCAGCAGCGCGTGCCGGAAGGCGAGATCGCCCCGCTCGTCCGGCACGAGGACGTGATGGGCCACCGCCTCGCGGACGGCCTCCTCGAACTCCGCGGTGCCGAGCCCGCTGACCTCGGCCAACGTCGCGTCGGCGACGCTGCGGCCGGCCACCGAGGCGACCCGCAGCACCTGCCGCGCGGGTGTCGGCAGCCGCTCGAACCGCGCCAGCAGGACGTCCGTGAGCGCCTCGGGCAGCCCGCCGCCGCCCCCGGCCGCCGACACCAGTTCCTCGGCGAAGAACGCGTTGCCCTCGCTGCGCCGGGCCAGCCGGTGCAGCTCGCGCTCCTCCAGCCCGAGACCGCCGGCGAGGGCGGTGACCAGGGCGAGCGCGTCCGCCGGCGGCAGCGGCGCGAGCTCCAGCCGCTCGATGGCGGGCAGCCGCACCAGCTCGGCGAGCACCGGCCGCAGCGGGTGTCGCCGGTGCAGGTCGTCCGCCCGGTAGGTGGCCACGACGAGCAGCCGACCCGCGCCGAGCCGGGACAGCAGGAAGACGAGCAGGTCGCGGCTCGACCGGTCCGCCCAGTGCAGGTCCTCGAGGACCAGCAGCACGGGCGGTCCCTCACCGGCGACCGTGTCGAGGGCGGAGAGCAGCGCCTCGAACACCTGCAACTGGCCCAGCTCACGGCCGCCGCGCTCCGCGGCCGACTCGCCGGGAACGAGCCGCAGCAGCCCGGGATGCCGCGCGGCCAGCTCCGGGTGCTCGGCGAGCAGCCGGCCGACGATCTCGGTGAACGGCAGGTACGGCAGCTCCACGCCCGCGGTCTCGATGCACCGCCCGAGCAGGACGAGCGCGCCCGCGGCACCCGCCTCGGCGGACAGCTCGGCGATCAGCCGGGACTTCCCCACCCCGGCGTCCCCGGACAGCAGGACGCCCGTGCCCCGCCCGGAGCGCGCCCGATCGAGCGCAGCCGCGAGGACGGACCGCTCGGCCCCCCGGCCGACCAGCCCGATCCCCACCCCCGGACGTGGCACGGACGTCATGCTCGCACGCGCCCCCGACGGTTCCGCGCGAGTTCCGTGCCGTCCGCGCGGAGCGTCCCCCTCACGCCGCGCGGCACTGCCCCGTGACCGACACCGCCGCGGACGTCTCGGACTTCTCGTGCGGCACCGGCGGGGGCGCGGGGAACCGCGGTGCGCGCGGCGGCTCGCGGCGGCCCCTCCGCCAGAGCCGGGCGAGCCGGGCGAGGCGGATGCGGTCGGCCTCGGCCAGGAGGGCGCTGCGGTGCTCGTCGACCATCGTCTGCAGGAAGACCATGACGATGACACTCCGCCTGAGGGGCCGCCGCGGACATCGGTCGGTCACGCCGTCCCACGGGCGCCCCGACGCCCTTACCTGAGGGCGTGCCTTACCCCTCGGGGTGGAGCAGGCCTCGCCGGTACGCGGGCAGCAGCCGGCGCGGGACCAGGTGCCGCCGCCCGTCCACGGTGACCGGGACCAGGTCGGGTGCGGTGTCGCGCACCGCACGGCGCCACTGCGCCCGCCGTGACCGGGTGTTGCTGCGCGAGGTCCGCCGCGTGGGAACGGCCATCAGGACTCCTCTCCTCGGGACCGCCCGGCCTCTCGGCCGGCCGGGTCGTGGCCTGCGGGTTCGGGGTCGCCGCAGGGGTCGGTGTGCCAGAACCCGAAGGGATCGGGCAGCGCCGGCCAGGTCTCCTCACCGGCGGCGAGCTCGGCGTCGGTGAGCAGGGCGGACCGCAGCCCGGCCTCGATCGCGTCGAGGCCGTCGCCGTCGAGCGCGTGGGCCAGCACGACGACGTCCTGTGCCCGGTCGCCGAAGCGCGGGTGCCAGCCGAGCGCGGCGAGCGCCCGCCGCTCGTCGGACACGTCGTCCCAGGCTCCGGGCTCCTGCCCGGCGAGCCACTCGCCGGCGTACCCGATCCGCAGCCCGCCGCCGGCGGACTCCAGCCACAGGACGTCGTCCGGCCGGGTGGCGAGCCAGATCCGCCCGCGGGTCCGCACGACGCCGTCCAGCAGCAGGTCGATCGCCTCGTGCAGCCGGTCGGGGTGGAAGGGTCGGCGCGCGGAGAAGACGAGCAGCCGCACCCCGCAGTCGGCGGTCAGCGGCGGAGCGCCGCGCAGCAACGGCCCGTGGACGTCGTCCGGCCGGCCGCGACGGGCACCGGCGCGGGCGCGGCGCAGCAGGATCCCGTCGTCGTCGAGCTCGGCGAGGCGGAGGCGCAGGGCCGTGGGCGCCAGCCGCTCGAGCACGGCGTCGACGCGGGCCTGCTCCCAGGCCGGGGCGGCGCCGGTGTGCACGAGGAGGTCGGCGAACTCGGCCTGCGCCACGGCGACCTGGGCGACCGTGCGCTCGTCGTCGGGCAGGTCGGCGAGGCCGCGCTCGGCGACGGGCTCGTCGCCGGTGGCGTCGTCGAGCCAGGTGGCGGCGTCGATCGCGGTGATCACCCCACGCAGGTCCACGAGGTCGGTGAGCACGACGTCGTCGACCAGGACGTGCGCCAGCGCCCAGCACACCTGCTCGGGCTCCAGCGCGGGATCGAGGTGCAGCACGACGCGGCGGACCCGCCCCGCCAGCCGGCGCAGCGTCGGCAGGAGGTCCTCGCGCAGCGTGCAGGAGACGCAGCCGTGGGCCAGTTCCAGCTCGGTCCGGGTGTCGGTGTCGCGGTCGCGGATCCGCCGGTGCAGCCGCCCGCGGGCGAGGTCCTGCAGGGCGTGGTGCACGACCACGACGTCCGGGTCGGCGGCGCGCAGCCGGGCGACGACACGCTCCACGCCCTCGGCGTTCAGGCCCGTGACCACGAGCAGTTCGGTGTCGGGCATGGGGCCTCCTCGGGAAGGGGACGGGGTCGGCGAGTGTTACCGTAAATGACAATCGTTCCCAATACGAGAGGAGGGTGGCGTGGCCGCCAAGTCCACCGCCGTGCGTCCCGTCGTGAAGATGCGTTCGACCGCCGGCACGGGCACGACCTACGTGACCCGCAAGAACCGCCGCAACGACCCCGACCGGCTCGTGCTGCGCAAGTACGACCCGGTGGTCCGCCGACACGTCGAGTTCCGCGAGGAGCGGTGAGGATGCGTCCCGTCCGCCCCCTGCGGAAGAAGGTCGACCCGCTGCACGCCCGGGGCCTGACCGAGGTCGACTGGAAGGACACCGCGCTCCATGCGGACCTTCGTCTCCGACCGCGGCAAGATCCGGGCTCGCACGCGATCGAGCGTGCGAGATCGCGATCGGCACAGCACGGGCGAAGCGGCCTGACGCCGCAGCAGCAGCGCCAGGTGGCCGTCGCGATCCGCAACGCGCGGGAGATGGCCCTGCTGCCCTCCCCGAACGCAGGGCGGGGGTGAGGGCGTGTCCCGCAGGTGTCAGCTGACCGGCCGCGAGCCCGGGTTCGGCCGACGGGTCTCGCACTCGCACCGGCGCAGCCCGCGCCGGTTCGACGCGAACGTGCAGGACCGTCGCTACTGGCTGCCGTCGGAGAACCGGCACGTCCGGCTCCGGCTCTCGGCGAAGGCGATCAAGTTGGTCGACCGGATCGGCGTCGACGCCGCGGTGGCGCGTATCCGCGCGCGGGGGGAGAAGGTCTGATGGCGACGACCGCGAAGATCGCCCGCAACGAGCGGCGCAAGGAGATCGTGGCCCGCCACGCGGAGCGGCGCCGGGAGCTGAAGCGGATCATCGCCCGGCCCTCGACGCCGGAGGCCGAGCGGGAGGCGGCGGTGCGCGAGCTGCGCCGCCGGCCCCGCGACGCCAGCGCGACTCGCGTCCGCAACCGGGACTCGACCGACGGCCGTCCCCGCGGGTACGTGGGGAGGTTCGGCGTCTCGCGGGTGCGCCTGCGTGAGCTCGCGCACGCCGGGATGCTGCCCGGAGTCACCAAGTCCTCCTGGTGACACGGCGGCCACCGCGACCCGCGCGGGGTCGTCGGGTGAGCGGGTGGATCGGGGTGGTGTCGCGCAGGCCGACTCATCGGCGTGACGACACCGCTCCGCCCGCGACGCTCCGCCCGTCCCCGCGCCAGACCGGCCGGTCCACATCCATCTGGACCTGGCGCACCCGTTCCTGCCGCCTTGCGCACCCGGCCGGGTCGTCCACATCCGCCCGGGCCTCGCACATCCGCTCCTGCCGCGCGCGGCACACCCGTCGAGGTCGTCCACATCCAGCCGGGCCTCGCGCACCCGTTCCTGCCGCCCGGCACACCCGTCGGGTGCCTCGCACACCCCGTCGCCGGCGTGCGTCGCGCTCCTTCGGATGTGGGAGGTCTCCGATCTCGGTCCGGAACGGCGGTCGACCGTGGTCACTCACGATGGAGACCGCCGGGCGCGGTCGGACCGGGGAAGGCTCCGCGCCGTGTCCCGGCGCCACACCCGGAGATGCGCGCCACATCCTGTCGACGGGATGTGTCGCCGACCTCCCGGATGTGCGAGCGCTCCGCAACGGGTGTGAGGCGCCTCGCCGAGTGCGTCCGCCGGATGTGTGATGCCGTCATGGCGAGTGCTCGAGCTGCCCGCGCCCGCTCCTGCCGCCCGGCATAGCCGCCGAGTGCCTCGCGCACCCGCCGACCGCCCGGCACACCCACCGGCTGCCTCGCACACCTGCCGGTTGCCTCGCACACCTGCCGGGTGCCTCGCACACCCGGCGGGTGCCGCACGCGCCTGCCGGGTGCCTCGCACACCCCGTCGACGGTCTGCGTCACGCCCCTTCGGGGGCAACTTCGGGCGGTCACGGCGGTCGAGCTGCGGAAACGGGGAGGGGCACCCCCGGGTTGGCGGCCCGCGGAGGGGGTTGTGTAGAGTTCTGCAGGTCCGACGGGGAAGTCCTCGGAGGGCGTGCCGCCCCTTTAGCTCAGTCGGCAGAGCGTCTCCATGGTAAGGAGAAGGTCTACGGTTCGATTCCGTAAAGGGGCTCCAGCGAGGTAGGTGTGACCGGCTTCGCGAGGCGGTGTAGCTCAGTCGGTAGAGCAAGCGGCTCATAATCGCTGTGTCGCCGGTTCAAGTCCGGCCACCGCTACACACACGATCCGAGCTCGAAGCAGGAATTAAGCAGGAGGCACCCGCGATGGCGAAGGCCACCGACGTCCGGCCGAAGATCACGCTGGCGTGCGAGCAGTGCAAGCACCGGAACTACATCACCAAGAAGAACCGGCGCAACGATCCCGACCGGCTCGAGATCAAGAAGTTCTGCCCGAACTGCGGCACGCACCGCGCCCACCGCGAGACCCGCTGAGTCCGGACGGGTCGGCAGTGCCCGACGAGTCCTTCGTCGGCCGTTCCCTCCCGGCCGCCGGGCCCTTCCAGGTCGGCCGGGAGAAGATCCGCGAGTTCGCCGCGGCGATCGGGGACACCTCCCCGCTCAGCCGTGATCTCGACGCCGCGCGCGCGGCCGGTCACCCCGACCTGGTCGCGCCGCCGACGTTCTCGACGACCTTCACCATGCCGCTGATCGAGGCGTTCCTCCGGGACCCCGACTTCGGCTGGGACTACACGCGGATGGTCCACGGCGACCAGCGCATCACCTTCCACCGCGCGATCCACGGCGGGGACGAGCTGTTCACCACCATCCACGTCGACGAGCTGCGCACCCGCGCGGGCAGCCACATGCTGACCCTGCGCTGCGAGGTCGCCGACGCCGAGGGGGCACCCGTCGCCACCACGAGCTCGCTGCTGGTGACCCAGGCATGAGCACCCCGCCGAACCCCGCCGCGGTGCAGAAGGGCGACGAGCTGCCGCCGCTGCGCGTGCACCTCACCCGCACGGACCTGGTCCGCTACGCCGGAGCCTCGGGCGACTTCAACCCGATCCACTGGAGCGACCGCGTCGCCGGTGTCGCCGGGCTGCCCGGCGTGATCGCGCACGGGATGCTGACCATGGCCGTGGCCGGCCGGGTCGTCACCGACTGGATCGGCGACGCCTCCCTGGTCCGCAGCTACGGCACCCGCTTCACCCGCCCCGTCGTCGTCCCGGACGACGACACCGGCGCCCTCGTGGAGTTCACGGGGACGGTCGCGGACGTCACCGGGTCGGACGGTGTCCGCGTCGCGCGGATCGACGTCAAGGCCCTGTTCGAGGGCAAGTCCGTGCTGGGTAGGGCCACCGCGGAGGTCGTCCTCCCCGACTGAGGCACCGTGCGTCTCCGGTTGCCGTGATCGTCGTCGGGGTCGATGCTGCCTTCCGTCCCGGGTCCGCGAGGGCCCGCACCGCACGGAGGGAGCACCAACGTGAAGTTCGGGAAGCTGGTGGACAAGGCCTGGGAGGAGAAGACGGCCGCCGAGATCCTCAAGGCCCCGCCGTCGGCTCTCGAGGGCCTCACCGAGAAGCACGACGAGGCGCTGGCCGCCCTCGGCATCAAGTCGGTCGGCGACCTGGCGAAGTGGAAGTACTTCCAGCGCGCCACCGCGCTCGCCGCCCTGGCCGAGCTCGACAAGTAGGTCCCCCCACGCGCGAGGGGCGGGCGCCGCGACCGGCGCCCGCCCCTCGTGTCGTGTCCGCCCCTACTGGGCCTCGCGCAGCAGCGCGCCCATCCGCTCGACGCCGGTCTTCAGGTCGTCGTCGCCCAGGGCGTAGGACAGCCGGAAGAAGCCGGGGGTGCCGAACGCCTCGCCCGGCACCACGGCGACCTCGGCGTGCTCCAGCACCGCGGCGGCCAGGTCGAGGCTGGTCTCGATCTTCTGCCCGCGGATCTGCTTGCCGAGCAGCTCGCCCACGGCCGGGTAGGCGTAGAACGCGCCCTTCGGGGTGGGGCACTGCACGCCCGGGATCGCCGAGAGCAGCTCGACGATCGTGCGGCGGCGGCGGTCGAAGGCGGTGCGCATCTCGTCGACCGCGTCGAGCGGGCCGGTCAGCGCCTCGATCGCGGCCCGCTGCGACACGTTGGCGACGTTCGACGACAGGTGGCTCTGCAGGTTGGTGGCGGCCTTGACGACGTCCGCGGGGCCGGCCATCCAGCCGACCCGCCAGCCGGTCATCGCGTAGGTCTTGGCCACGCCGTTGAGCACCACGCAGGTGTCGGCCAGCTCCGGCACGGCGACGGGCATCGAGACGGCCTCGGCGCCGTCGTAGACCAGGTGCTCGTAGATCTCGTCCGTGACCACCCAGATGCCGTGCTCCACGGCCCAGCGGCCGACGGCCTCGGTGAGCTCGCGGGGGGCCACGGCGCCGGTCGGGTTCGACGGCGAGCACCACAGCAGCGCCTTGGTGGCCGGGGTGCGCGCGGCCTCGAGCTGGTCGACCGAGGGCAGGTAGTCCGCCTCGGGTCCGGTGACGACGACCTTGGTCACGCCGCCGGCCAGGGCGATCGCCTCGGGGTAGGTGGTCCAGTACGGGGCCGGGAGGATGACCTCGTCGCCCGGGTCGAGCAGGGTGGCGAAGGTCTGGTAGACGGCCTGCTTGCCGCCGTTGGTCACCAGGACCTGGTTCGCGGCGATCTCGTAGCCGGAGTCCCGCTTGGTCTTCTCCACGATCGCGGCCTTGAGCTCCGGGAGCCCGCCGGCGGGGGAGTAGCGGTGGTTGCGCGGGTCCGCGGCCGCCTCCTGCGCCGCGGCCACGATCGCCGGCGGGGTGGGGAAGTCCGGCTCGCCGGCGCCGAAGCCGATCACCGGGCGGCCCTCGGCCTTGAGCGCCTTGGCCTTCGCGTCGACGGCGAGGGTCGCCGACTCGGCGATCCCCCCGATGCGGGCGGAGATCCGTGGCTTCTGCGCTGAAGAGGCTGCACTGGGTGCGGACATGGCCCTCATCCTCGCGCACCCCGCGTATGCTCGCGCGAGCGGGTTTCGGCCCCGCAGGCCCTGTCGGACGCTCCCCGGGGGCCGCGGGTGAAGGGCCCCGGACCGGGTGCCGTACACTCTCCTTCGCCGGGCGCACCGGATCTTCCGGTGTGCCTGCTCCGAACCCGTCGGGTCCCCGACGTGACGGGCCGGGGCAGCGTAGGGGTGTAGCTCAACTGGCAGAGCAGCGGTCTCCAAAACCGCAGGTTGCAGGTTCAAGTCCTGTCACCCCTGCCACCTGGGACGACAGCAGGAACGAGACGAGGGGGCGGGCGTCTGCCCGCCGGTGAGGACGAGTGTGAGCGACGAGCGGGAGACCGGGCGGGAGCGCCCGACGTCCGCGGCCGACCGCCGCGGGCGGCGCACGTCGTCCTCGTCCGGCTCCGGCGCGGTCACCGCGCCGGGCAAGGGCCGCCCGACGCCCTCGCGAGGTGGCGGGGCGCCGCGCAAGGCGTCGCCCGTCGCCAGACTGGTCCGCTTCCTCCGCGAGGTCGTGGCGGAGCTGCGCAAGGTCATCTGGCCCACGCGCAAGCAGCTGGTGACCTACACGATCGTCGTGCTCATCTTCGTCGCCTTCATGGTCGCGCTCGTGTCGCTCCTGGACTGGGTGTTCGGGCTGGGCGTGCAGGCCCTGTTCGGCGCCTAACCTTGTACCCGGGACCCCGATCGAGCACGATGACGCTGACGAAGGAAGCGAGAAGCACGTGACCTCCCCAGACGGCCGGCCGGCCGAGGACGAGACGACGGTGCAGGACACCGACGTCGAGGTGGCTTACGGCGCCGAGGCCTCCGACAGCTCGGACAGCGGCATCGACCCCGCCGACACCGACACCGCCGCCGAGGCGGTCGAGGCCGAGGAGGCGGAGGACGCCCTCACGGACGCCGGGGAGGTCGACTTCGGCTCCGACGCGGCCGCGGCCGTCCCGACCGGGGAGGCGCAGGCCGACCCGGGCGACCTCGAGGCGGGCGCGGACGGCGAGGGCGCGGACGGCGAGGGCGCTGCCGGTGCCGTCGAGGCGCCGGAGGAAGAGGTCGACCCGGTCGAGGAGATGAAGCAGGCGCTGCGCCGCGCCCCCGGCGACTGGTACGTCGTCCACTCCTACGCGGGCTACGAGAACAAGGTGAAGCAGAACCTCGAGACCCGGGTGCAGACCCTGGACGTCGAGGACTACATCTACCAGGTCGAGGTGCCCACCGAGGAGGTCACCGAGATCAAGAACGGCCAGCGCAAGCAGGTGCAGCGCAAGGTGCTGCCCGGCTACATCCTGGTCCGGATGGAGCTCAACGACCAGTCGTGGGGCGCCGTCCGCAACACCCCGGGCGTCACCGGCTTCGTCGGGGCCACCTCGCGGCCGTCGCCGCTGGCCCTGGACGAGGTGCTGAAGTTCCTGCTGCCCAAGCAGGAGGCGCCGAAGGAGAAGGCCGCCGCGACCGCGGGCACGGGCGGTGCGACCGCCGGCACCGGCGGCGGAGCCCAGGTCGAGGTCGACTTCGAGGTCGGCGAGTCGGTCACCGTCATGGACGGCCCGTTCGCGACCCTCCCGGCCACGATCAACGAGGTCAACGTCGACGCGCAGAAGCTGAAGGTGCTCGTGTCCATCTTCGGCCGCGAGACGCCCGTCGAGCTGGCCTTCAGTCAGGTCTCCAAGATCTGACGGTGCACGAACTCCGCCGCGGCGGGCAGGTCCGCGGCGCGTAGGACGATCACGAGGAAACAAGGATGCCACCCAAGAAGCGGAAGCTCTCCGCGATCATCAAGCTCCAGATCAAGGCCGGCGCGGCCACGCCGGCCCCGCCGGTCGGCCCCGCGCTGGGTCAGCACGGCGTGAACATCATGGAGTTCTGCAAGGCGTACAACGCCGCCACCGAGGCCCAGCGCGGCGACGTGGTGCCGGTCGAGATCTCGGTGTATGAGGACCGCTCGTTCACCTTCGAGCTCAAGACCCCGCCCGCCGCGAAGCTGCTGCTCAAGGCGGCCGGCGTGGAGAAGGGCTCCGGCGAGCCGCACAAGACCAAGGTTGCCTCCGTGACCATGGACCAGGTGCGGGAGATCGCGCAGACCAAGATGCGCGACCTCAACGCCAACGACCTGGACCAGGCCGCGAAGATCATCGCCGGCACCGCCCGGTCGATGGGCATCACGGTCAACTGACCCACTCAGCACGCGTGGGAGAGCCGGGCGCGGCTCCTACCACGATCTTCGAGAAGGACTGAAGATGGCAAAGCGCAGCAAGATCTACGAGCAGGCCGCGGCCAAGATCGACCGCGACACCCTGTACTCGCCCCTCGAGGCCGCCAAGCTGGCCAAGGAGACCTCGAGCAGCAAGATGGACGCGACCGTCGAGGTCGCCATGCGGCTGGGCGTCGACCCGCGCAAGGCCGACCAGATGGTCCGCGGGACCGTGAACCTGCCCCACGGGACCGGTAAGACCGCCCGCGTCATCGTGTTCGCGGTCGGCGACAAGGCCGCCGAGGCCGAGGCCGCCGGTGCGGACGTCGTCGGCGCCGAGGACCTGATCGAGCGGATCCAGGGCGGCTGGCTGGACTTCGACGCCGCGATCGCGACCCCCGACCAGATGGCGAAGGTCGGCCGCATCGCCCGCATCCTCGGCCCGCGCGGCCTGATGCCGAACCCGAAGACCGGCACCGTCACCCCGGACGTCACCAAGGCCGTCAGCGACATCAAGGGCGGCAAGATCAACTTCCGGGTGGACAAGCAGGCCAACCTGCACCTCGTCATCGGCAAGGCCTCGTTCGACACCGAGAAGCTGGTGGAGAACTACGGCGCCGCTCTCGACGAGATCCTGCGGGCCAAGCCGTCCGCGGCGAAGGGCCGCTACATCAAGAAGATCACCGTCTCGACGACCACGGGCCCGGGTATCCCGGTCGACCCGAACCGCACCCGCAACCTGCTGGTCGACGACACCGTCTGATCGTCCCGCCGGTGCGCCGGCACACGAAGGCCCCCTCCGGGATCCGGAGGGGGCCTTCGTCGTTCGACGAGTGGACGTCAGGTCCAGTCGGCCAGGACCTGGTCGACGGACTCCGGCTCGGCGGGCCGGCCCGGGACCTCGGTCCGGGTGCGCGAGAAGCGCGGGGCCGGGGCGACCTGCGGGGTGTCGTCCGGGCTGACGATCGTGTTCCGGGCGGCCATGTGCGGGTGCTGCGCCACCTCGCCGAAGGCCAGCACCGGGGTGGTGCAGGCGTCCGTGCCGTCGAAGATCGCGGCCCACTCGTCGCGGGTCTTCGTCCTGAAGACCTCGGTGAACCGCTCCTTGATGGCCGGCCAGGACGGGATGTCCATCTGCGGCGGCAGCTCGGCGGGGTCGATCTCCAGGCCCTTGAGGAGCTCGGCGTAGAACTGCGGCTCGATCGCCCCGACGGCCATGAACTTGCCGTCGGCGCAGGTGTAGGTGTCGTAGAAGGGGGCGTAGCCGTCGAGCATGTTGCTGGCCGGCTGGTCCTGCCAGAACTTCTGCCCGAGCATCCCCCACACCATCTGCACGAGCAGGCTGGCGCCGTCGACCATCGCGGTGTCGACGACCTGGCCCTCGCCGGAGCCGCGGGCCTCGTACAGCGCCGCGAGAACGCCGATGACCAGCAGCATCGAGCCGCCGCCGAAGTCGCCGACCAGGTTGAGCGGCGGTACCGGGCGCTCGCCGTTCCCGCGCCCGATGGCGTGCAGCGCGCCTGTGAGCGAGATGTAGTTGATGTCGTGGCCGGCCCGGTCCGCCATCGGTCCGTCCTGACCCCAGCCGGTCATCCGGCCGTAGACCAGGCGCGGGTTGCGCGCGTGGCAGTCCGCGGGGCCCACGCCGAGCCGCTCGGTGACGCCGGGCCGGTAGCCCTCGAGCAGCACGTCGGCCTTCTCGACGAGCTTGAGCACCGTCTCGCGGCCCTCCGGGGTCTTCAGGTCCGCGGCCACGCGCCGCCGCCCGCGCAGGGTCGGGTCGACGTCGCCGCCGATCTTCAGGCCGCCCGGCCGGTCGATCCGGACCACCTCGGCGCCCAGGTCGCCGAGGATCATCGCCGCGTGCGGCCCGGGTCCGATGCCCGCGAGCTCGACGACCCGTACGCCCGCGAGGGGTCCGCTCCGAGTGCCCACTTCCATCCTCCTCATCGATCGATCGTTCAGGACTCTACGGGTCCGGCGGCCCCGGGTCAGCGGTCCGGACCACAGATCCGCACTTCGCTCACGCCACGGCGATCTGGTCCGCCGCCGCCCGGTCCGGCTGGTGCCGCAGACCCTGCCACGCCGCCGTGAGCCGATCGAGCGCGGCGGCGGCCTGCTCGGGGCGCAACGTGTAGGGCAGCCGGACGTACCGCTCGAAGGCGCCGTCGACGCCGAACCGGGGCCCGGCGGCCAGCAGGACGTCGTGCCGGCGGGCGGCGCCGGCCAGCAGGCTCGACACCGGCTGGCCCAGGTCCACCCACAGGCTCAACCCGCCCGACGGGTGGTTGGGTCGCCACTGCGGGAAGTCCGCGGCGAGTCGGCGCTGCAGGTCGGCGCGGGCCATGCGCAGCGTCTCCTGCCGCTCGGTCACCACCGCCTCCACCTCGCCCAGCAGCCGGGCCGTCACGATCTGGTCGAGCACCGCCCCACCGAGGTCGATCGACGGCCGGAGCGCGGCCAGCCGGCGCACGAGCGAGGCCGAGGTGCGGATCCAGCCGATGCGCAGCCCGCCCCAGAACACCTTGCTCGCCGAGCCGATCGTGATCAGCAGCGCCGAGTCCGGTGCGTGCCGGGCGACCGGGTCGGGCACCGGGACGTCGAGCGGCAGCTCGGTCAGGGTCTCGTCGACGACGATGGGGGTGCGCGTGCGCCGCGCCAGGGAGACCACGCCCTGGCGGATCTCCGGCGGCATCACCGCGCCCGTGGGGTTGTGGAAGTCCGGGACCAGGTAGCACAGGGCGGGATGGGTGTCCCGCACCGTCGCGGTGAGCAGGTCGAGGTCCCACGCCGGCTCCCGGTCCCCGGGGCTCAGCGGCACCGGGACGGGCCGGGCGCCGCGGCTGCGGATCGCGTCGAGTGCGTTCGGGTAGGTCGGGTGCTCGACGAGAACCCGGTCGCCCGGCCCGGCCAGCAGCGTCAGCACCAGCGCGATCGCGTGCTGGGCACCGGAGGTGACCAGGATCTGGTCCGGTGTCGTCGGCACGCCGCGCTCGGTGAAGCGCCGCGCCACCGCCTCCCGCATCGCCGGGATGCCGGAGAGGGTGTAGCCGTGGCCGCAGATGTGCCCGTCGAGCTCGGCCACGGCCGCCGCGGCGGCGCGCCGGATCGCGTCCGTCGGCGCGGCGAGCGCCGCGTGCGCGAGGTCGGTGAGCCCGCCCCCGGTGAGCGGCGAGAACGGGGTCTCGGCGGCGGCGGCGCCGGTGGGTCCCGGGACGCGGGTCCAGCTGCCGGAGCCGCGCCGGCTCTCGAGGAAGGCGTCGGCCCGCAGGGCCTCGTAGGCGGCGGCCACCGTCGTCCGGCTGACGTCCAGGGCGGCCGCGAGCTCACGCTCCGCCGGAATTCGGGTGCCGAGCGGGAGCCGGCCGTCCAGGATGAGGAGCCGGACGCGCTCGGTCAGCGCCGCGGCCAGCCCGCGCTGGTCGTCCGGCCGCCAGGTACCCAGCAGTCGGGCGAAGCTCGGGCCACCGATCCGGCGAGTGCCGGGATCCAGGGGGTCCACCCAGTCCACCTCCGCGAAATTGGCCATGGAGAACCAGGCCAATACTGTCAGAGTGGAGCCATGACAGCGACGATCCTGCTCTCGGTCCTGACCCTCATCGCGATCCTGGCGCCGCGCTACGGCGCCGACAGCCGCAACCTGCGCGAGCGGCCGCACTACACGGCGACGCCGTGGGGCGACGTCAAGAAGCTGCTGCGCCGACTGGAGGACGCCGCCGCGCGGCCGCAACGGGCCGGTCCCCGGCTCCGGCGACTCAGGTCCGGTACTCCCAGTGGTTCTGCATGAGCACCTCGTCCGTGCGGTCGGCGTCGTCCCGGATCTCCGCGCGGTAGTAGTAGCGGCCCGGCTGCCAGCCGTCCTTCTCGGCGACGACCTGCAGGTACTCCGTGGCCCAGCGGTGCCACTCGTCGACGTCCCGGGGCACGGGGTCCGGGGCGTCGCACACCACGGTCGTGAAGTCGTGCAGCCGGCCGCGCAGCGAGGTCCACATCCGGACGTCGAGGAAGAGCGTCTCGGGCAGCCCGCCCGCGGTCCGCTCGCCGGACCCCGTCTGCTCTCCGTCCACGCCACGCCTCCCGGGGACGGGCCCGTGGTGGGCCCGCAGGGAGTATTGATCATCGGTGCGGCCCGGGCGCCGGGGTGTGCCCGGACCTCACCGGATCGTGCTACGCGGGGGAGCTCACGCGGCCAGCAGGTCCGCGCGGCCCTTCTCCTCGAGCATGCCCTTGTACGGCCCGAACAGGCCCTTCGCCAGCGGCAGCACCTTGAGCAGCTTGGCGACCGGGCCCTTCGCGCGGACCTGGCCCTTCGCCAGCGCCACCGGCAGCACGACCTTGCCGAGCCAGAACCGGTTGCCGGTGTCGGCGCTCATGAACAGCTCGACGTTCGGCTCCGGGCCGTTGCCCGCGCCCTCGTGGATCTCCGAGTTCGGCATGTCCACGGTCAGCACGGCCTCGGGGTCGGAGTAGGTGATGCGCAGGACCACCCCGGACGGCCTCAGCTTCTCGACGAGGGCCGCGTCCTCCATGCCCAACCGGAAGACCCCGCCCAGGTACTCGTACACCTCGGCCTCGTTCTGGAACGCCGCCACGTCGCAGCCCCTTTCGCTCGCTTGCCGGGGAGTCTGGCCCGCCCGGGCCACCGGCGGCGACTCCCCGGCCGGGCCACGCCTGGCCCGCACGGACCGGGCTCAGGGGCGGTGGTCGTCGAGCAGCCCGGCCCGGCCCGCGAGCGCGGCCGCCTCGATCCGGTTCGCCGCGCCGAGCTTGTGCAGCAGCGAGGCGATCATCCGCTTCGCGGTGCGCTCGCTGACCAGCATCGGCCGGGCGATCTCGCTGGTCTCCAGGCCGCGGGCGAGCAGCCGCCACAGCTCGACGTCCCGCTCGGAGAGGGTGTCGAGCACGCCGTCGGCCGTGCGGTCCGCGGAGGCGAGGAGCGCGTCGAGCAGCTCCCCGCGGACGACCTTCACCCCGGCGAGCAGGGACAGCAGCGGGGCGACGAGCACCGCGGGATCGGCGGACTTGGCGAGGTACCCGTCCGCCCCGGCGCGCAGGGCGGCGGCGGCCAGGTCCAGGTCCTCCGTGCCGGAGAGGGCCAGCACCTTCGTCGCGGGGTAGGCGGCCTTGATCCGGCGGATCGTCTCGACGCCGCCGAGCGGCGGCAGTGCGAGGTCCACCACGGCGATGTCCGCCCGGTTCTTCCCGACGAGCGCGACGGCCTCCTCGCCGGCCGTCGCCGAGCCGGCGACCCGGAAGGTCTCGCCCGCGCGGGACTCCAGCAGGAGGGCCAGGCCCTGGGCGAACAGCGCGTGGTCGTCCACGATGACGACGGTGTGGGGCCCCTCCTGCACGGACCGGAGCCTAATCAGGCCTAGTCTCCGGACTCTCACGACCTGCACCGATCGCGACGGAGGCCCGGTGACCAGCCCGACGGACGGCGGGGTGGACCCGCTCGCGGAGGCCATGACGGACCCGGGCGCGGCCCGCTGGGACCCCTGGACGCGGCGCTCGGACTCGGCCGAGGAGCGGGCCGCCGTGGTGATCCGGGCGATCGTCGTGGTCGCCGTCGGGCTGGCGCTCGCCGTCGGCCCGGAGCTCGCCCGGGGCCGCCCGCTCGTGGTCTGGGGCATCGTGGTCGGCACGGCGCTCTACGCCGCGGCGCTGGTGGTGGCCGAGTGGGCGGAGTGGCAGCTGCCCGTCCGGCCCGCGGTGATCACGGTGATCGACGGGGTGCTGGTCCTCGTGGCCTGCGGGCTCACCGGCGGCGCGGACAGCATCTTCGTCGCGGTGCTGCCGCTGATCGCGATCGCGATGTCGCTGCGGAGCGGGCCGGTGCTGGGCCGGCTGGGCGCGCTGGGTGTCGGTGTCGGTTTCACGGTCGCCTGCCTGCTCGGCTCGGACCCCGACGTGCCGGTGGCGGAGCGGCTGCTCACGGGGGCCTGGTGGAGCGGGTTCCTCGTCGCCGGCGCGGTGCTGGTCGGGGTGCTGGTGCGGATGCTCGAGCGCCAGCTGCAGGAGGCCGCGGACTCCCGGGCCCGCGCGGCGGCGGAGCACGAGAAGCTGCTCTCGGAGCGGGAGCTGCGGGCGCGGCTGGTCGCGGCGCAGCAGGCCCGGCTCGACGGGGTGCGGGTGGTGCTGCACGAGTTCCGCACGCCCGTCGCCTCGCTCACAGCGCTGACCACCGACCTCGCGAAGGGCGCGCTGTCCCCGGAGGCCTCGCGCACCGCGACCCGGTTGCTCGCCGAGCACGCCGTGCACCTGCAGGACATGCTCGAGGGCCTCGCCGACCTGGCCGTCCGGGACGGCAGCCCGCTGGGCCGGGTCACCGACCGGCGGGTCGTGCTGGCCGAGCTGGCCGAGGCGGTGCTCGACGCGGCGGCGGTGGCGCCCGGCCGTCGGCGGATCGCCGTGGCGCCGCCGGATGCGGCGGTGCGCTGCGACCCGCAGCGGCTGCGCCGGGTGCTCACCAACCTCGTGGAGAACGCGGCGCGGCACAGCGGCGAGGAGCCCGTCGAGCTGGACCTCGCCCACACCGCGGGCACGCTCGTCGCCGAGGTGCGCGACCGCGGTCCCGGCCTGCCGCCGGGCCAGGAGGGCCTGGTGACGGCCAAGGGCGTGGCCCTGGGGGAGCGGCGCGGTACCGCGGGCCTCGGGCTGTGGATCGTCGAGGCGCTGGTGGGCGCGATGAACGGCGAGCTCACGCTGCTGCCGCGGGAGGGCGGCGGCCTGGTCGCCCGCCTCACCCTCCCCCTCGCCCCCGCCTGACCACCCGACTCGCGGTGCAGCACCTGCCGACTCGCGGGAGCCCAGACCCCGACTCGCGGGAGCCCAGACCCGACTCGCGGGAGCCCAGACCCCGACTCGCGGAAGCCCAGGCCCCGACTCGCGGGAGCGCTGCCGGCCCTTCCCGCGAGTCGCGCTGTGGGCTCCAGCGAGTTGCGCTCGACACGTCGCCCACTGCTCGTCGGGGTCCGGTGCAGTACGCTGGACAGCCGTCGGTGAGGAGCCCGTGCCCATGATCGGAGTCGAGGTGGGACCTGCCGCGGAGCCGTTCACGCACCCCGCCCTCCTCTACGTCGACCCGGCGCACTACGTCCGGGAGACGACGTCGTTCGTCCGGGAGGGGCTGGCGGCGGGAGACCCGGTCACCGTGGCGGTCCCGACCCGCAATCTCGAGCTCCTGCGGGACGAGCTGGGGGCCGACGCGCGGCACGTGCAGCTGCTCGACATGAGCGAGGTGGGGCGCAACCCCGGCCGCATCCTTCCCCAGGTGCTGTACCGCGCGGTCGACGAGAGCCCGCCGGAGGTGCACGTCCGGGTCATCGGCGAGCCGATCTGGCCGGGGCGCACGCCGCTGGAGTACCCGGCGTGCCTGCAGCACGAGGCGCTCATCAACCTCGCCCTCCGGGGGAGACGGGCGACCGTGCTCTGCCCCTACGACGTCGGCGGGCTGTCGCCCGAGGTGCTGGCCGACGCCGAGCGGAGCCACCCGGTCCTCGTCGACGGCGACGGCGCCCGCACCAGCCGGGCGTACGACCCGGACGGGGTGCTCGTCGTGACCAACCGGGAGCTGCCCGAGCCGGAGAGCTGTGCCGAGTTCCCGTTCGACGCCGGCCGACTCGCCCGGGCACGCGCCTTCGCCGCCGCGGAGGCCGCCCGCGCGGGGCTCGACGAGGACCGCTGCGACGACTTCCAGCTCGCGATCGCAGAGCTCGCCGCGAACAGCATCCGGCACGGTGGCGGTTCCGGCCGGCTGCGGGTGTGGACGGAGGACGGCCACCTCGTGGGGGAGGTCCAGGACGCGGGCCGGTTGGCGAACCCCCTGGCCGGGCGCCGCCGGCCGGACGACTCGCAGCTCAGCGGCCGGGGCCTGCTGATGGTGCAGAGCCTCGCCGACCTCGTCCGGACCCACACCGGGCCGGCCGGCACGACGACCCGGGTCTATCTGCGCCGCTGAGCCGGCCCGGTCGCGCGCGGCGCGAGCTGGCACGCGCGGGACAGGGCGGGAACTCGCGGCCCGCTGTGGTCCCGCGTGACGCGGGTCATGATCGACGCTCATGAAGACCCGAGCAGCGGTGCTGTGGGAGCAGGGCGGCAAGTGGGAGGTCGAGGAGGTCGAGCTCGACCCGCCTGGCCCCGGTGAGGTCCTGGTCGAGCTGGCCGCGTCCGGCCTCTGCCACTCCGACGAGCACCTGGTGACCGGCGACCTCCCCGTCGCCTACCCGATGGTCGGCGGCCACGAGGGCGCGGGGCGCGTGCGCGAGGTCGGCCCGGGCGTGACCGAGGTGGAGGTCGGCGATCCGGTCGTCATGACCTTCCTGCCCAGCTGCGGGCGCTGCTCGTACTGCGTGCGCGGCATGACCAGCCTGTGCGACGACGGCGCGGGCGCCACCCTCGGCCCGCAGCTCGACGGCACGTACCGCTTCCACGCGCGCGGCGAGGACGTCGGGCAGATGTGCTTGCTCGGCACGTTCAGCCAGCACACCGTGGTGCCGGTGAAGTCCGTCGTGAAGATCGACGAGGGCTTCCCGCTCGAGCTGGCCGCGCTGGTCGGCTGCGGTGTCACCACCGGCTTCGGCTCGGCCGTCCGCACCGCGGACCTGCGCGCCGGCGACTCGTGCGTCGTCATCGGGATCGGCGGGATCGGCGCCAACGCCGTGCAGGGCGCGGTCAACGCCGGCTGCCGGTACGTCGTGGCGGTGGACCCGGTGGAGTTCAAGCGGGAGAAGGCCCTCGAGCTGGGCGCCACGCACACCGCGGCGAGCATCGACGAGGCCTGGCCGCTGATCTCCGAGCTCACCCGCGGCCAGCTCGCCGACGCCGCCGTGCTCACCACCGGCATCGCCGACGGGGACGACCTGCAGCCCGCGCTGCAGCTGGTCGGCAAGCGCGGCCGCGTCGTCGTCACCGCGCTGGGCAAGGCCGAGCAGGAGACGGCGAGCCTCAGCCTGCTGGAGCTCACCCTCTACGAGAAGCAGATCCGCGGCGCCCTGTTCGGCAGCTCCAACGGCCAGCACGACGTGCCGCGCCTGCTCGAGCTGCACAACCTCGGCCGGCTCAAGCTCCGCGAGCTGATCACCACGGAGTACACCCTCGACGAGGTGAACGAGGGCTACGAGGACATGCGAGCGGGCCGCAACATCCGGGGCCTCATCCGCTTCTGACCCCCACCCCACCACGAGCCTCGAGGCAAAGGAGCCGACATGCGCACGATCGAGCACGGCAAGCGGGACGGGTTCGCCTCCCTCGACGCGGGCGGGCTGAAGCAGGAGTCCTTCCCGCTCCGCCTGTTCACCAAGGGGGCCGCGAAGCACTGGAACCCCGCGGACATCGACTTCTCGCAGGACGCGAAGGACTTCGCGGCCATGACGGACGAGGAGCGGTGGTACACCTGCGCGCTCGCGGCGCAGTTCATGGCGGGCGAGGAGTCCGTGACGCAGGACCTGCAGCCCTTCGTGGCCGCGATGGCCGCCGAGGGCCGGTTCGCGGACGAGATGTACCTGACCCAGTTCGTCTACGAGGAGGCCAAGCACACGCAGGCCTTCCGGCTGTGGTTCGACGCCGTCGGGATGAGCGGGGACCTGCACGAGTACATCGAGTTCAACGACGCGTACATGCAGATCTTCACCCAGGAGCTGCCGGGCAGCCTGTACGCGCTGGAGCACGACCCGTCGCCGCGCAACCAGATCCGCGCCTCGGTGACCTACAACCACATCGTCGAGGGCACGCTCGCGCTCACCGGCTACTTCGCCTGGCAGAAGAT
The DNA here is from genome assembly GCF_039542425.1 of Pseudonocardia yuanmonensis. Lineage (NCBI taxonomy): Bacteria > Bacillati > Actinomycetota > Actinomycetes > Pseudonocardiales > Pseudonocardiaceae > Pseudonocardia > Pseudonocardia yuanmonensis. The sequence goes on along the minus strand of NZ_BAABIC010000022.1, from coordinate 64,318 downwards.
CTGCGCGAGCCGCGGGATCCTGCCCGGCATCCAGAAGGTGATCAAGCACATCGGCGACGACGAGCGCCGCCACATGGCCTGGGGCACCTTCACCTGCCGCCGCCACGTCGCCGCGGACGACGACATGTTCGAGGTGGTGGACGAGCGCATGCAGGAGCTGATGGTGCCGGCGATGGGCGTGGTCACCGCGACCTTCGACAAGTACGAGGGCGGCGAGCCGCCCTTCGGCGTCGACATCTCCGAGATGGCCGAGTACGCGATGGACAAGCTGGGCCGCCGGCTCGGCGCGATCGAGTCCGCCCGCGGCGCGGACCTGCGGGCGATCGACGTCGACGCCTCGCCCGAGGCGCTGGAGGAGAAGTTCCACGCCGAGGACCAGCTGGAGCTGGCCGGATGACCCGCGCAGGGCGGTACGACCGGCTCCGCGAGATCGAGCTGCTCGATCCCGAGACGGACTACCTCGAGATCTACCGGCTCATGTCGATGTACGAGTTTCCCTGGGACATCAACCAGGCGCTCTCGTTCGCGCTGTTCCGCACCTACGCGGTGCCGACGATCGGGAAGCTGCTCGCCGAGACGGGGGAGTTCACCGAGCGCGTCCAGAAGCGCTACGACGACACGGGGCTGATCCTCGAGGCCGTCCTCGAGCACGGGTTCGCCGGCACCGGCAAGGACGCCGTCCGCCGGATGAACCAGATGCACCGTAGCTATCCGATCAGCAACGACGACATGCGCTACACGCTGTGCACGTTCGTCGTGTCGCCGATCCGGTGGATGGACGCCTACGGCTGGCGGCCGTTCTCCGAGACCGAGAAGGTCGCGAGCGCGAACTACTACCGTGAGCTCGGCCGGCACATGGGCATCAAGGACATCCCGGCCACCTGGCAGGAGTTCTGCGAGGCCCACGACGCCTACGAGCGGGAGCACTTCGGCCACGACCCGGGCGGCCGCGCCGTCGCGGACTCCACGCTCGCGCTGCTGTGCACGTTCCCGCCGAACGACAGGGCCCCGGCGGCGCTGATCGACGCCTTCTCCCGCTCGCTGATGGACGCCCCGTTGCGGGAGGCGTTCCGCTACGCCGCGCCCCCGCGGTGGTTCCAGGCGATGTCGCGGGCCGCACTGCGGCTGCGCGGCCGGGTCGTCCGGGCGATGCCCGTGCGTACGCGCCCGAAGTTCGTGCGGGACCTGCCGAGCATCCGGAGCTACCCGGACGGGTTCGACGTCCGGGAGCTGGGGACCTTCCCCCAGGGCTGCCCCGTGCCCCACGGCCGGATCGCTTCGGGCGGGGACACGTACTCCGATCGAGTGGTCTCCCCGCTGGTCACTCCATCCGGAGCCTGAGACCCGGGTTGTACCGGCATGGGCCCGCCCGGGGTAACGGAGTGCGACGGGCGACGCCCCGCGAACCGTGATCGACAACGGTGTGTCGATCACGGTTCACGGGGCGTGTCCGTCGTTCTCAGGGACCGCCGGAGCGCCTGCGTCGCCCCGGAATACCCGGCAGTAACCAGACTGCGCCGCCGTCGTTGGGCGCTGCAGGACGAGTGCGTGCACCGGCAAGAACCGGTCCGCAGGGCTCGAGTGCGCGAGGAGGCGACGTGCCCGGTGTCGAGGTGAAGGTCGAGGGACTGACCAAGTCCTTCGGGCGCGCGAACATCTGGTCGGACGTCACGCTGACGCTGCCGCCGGGTGAGGTCAGCGTGCTGCTCGGCCCGTCCGGCACGGGCAAGTCGGTGTTCCTGAAGTCGCTGATCGGGCTGCTGAAGCCGGAGAAGGGCTCGATCGTCATCCACGAGACCGACCTCGTGCGGTGCAGCGAGAGCCGGCTCTACGAGATCCGCAAGCTGTTCGGGGTGCTGTTCCAGGACGGCGCGCTCTTCGGCTCGATGAACCTCTACGACAACATCGCCTTCCCGCTGCGCGAGCACACCAAGAAGGGCGAGGCGGAGATCCGTGACATCGTCGCGGAGAAGATGGACATGGTCGGCCTCAAGGGCGACGAGAAGAAGCTGCCCGGCGAGATCTCCGGCGGCATGCGCAAGCGCGCCGGGCTGGCCCGGGCGCTGGTGCTCGACCCCGAGATCATCCTGTTCGACGAGCCGGACTCGGGCCTGGACCCGGTGCGCACGGCCTACCTGAACCAGCTGATCATCGACCTGAACGCGCAGACGGACGCGACGTTCCTGATCGTCACCCACGACATCAACACCGCGCAGACCGTCCCGGACAACATCGGCATGCTCTACCGCAAGCACCTCGCGATGTTCGGCCCGCGGGAGGTGCTGCTCACCAGCGAGGACCCGGTGGTGGCGCAGTTCCTCAACGGCCGCCGGCAGGGTCCGATCGGCATGTCGGAGGAGAAGGACACCGCCCAGGCGGCCCGGGAGATGGCCGAGGTCGACGAGCTGTCGGGGCTGCCCCCGATCAAGCCCCAGCTCGAGGCGACCGCCGGCCTGCCCGAGCGCAAGGCCGTGGCCCGCCGGCAGAAGCGGGTGGCGGAGATGATGCACACCCTGCCGCCCGCCGCGCAGGAGGCCATCCGCCGCTCGCAGGCCGAGAGCGGCCAGGCGGCGCAGCAGACGGGCCAGCAGCCGACCCGCCAGCAGGCCGTCGGTGCGGCGCCCTATGGTCGTCCCGACGCCCCCACCCAGAGCATCCCGCGGGTGCAGGACGCCGGTCCGTCGGCGCCGCAGGACGCTCCGCTCGGCCAGCCCGTGCCCCCGCAGGACGCCCCGCAGGGCTCCTCGCAGACCCCGCAGCAGTACCGCCAGCAGAACGTGCAGCAGCCCCCGACCGGCCGCGCCCCCGGCGGCCCCGGCTCCGGCCCCGGCCGGCACCGCTTCCGCTAGTCCCGAACGCCGCCCCGTCGCGGGTGGGCCGCCCCCACGGACCACCCGCGAACCTGCTCCCCACCGCCCCCGCGCAGCTCGCCGCTGCCGTGGAGACAAGGACTCCGCCGTGTCCGCTCCCCAGGCCGGCCCCAGCCCCCTGACCCGCGCCCTCACCCCCGTCGGGCGCCTGTTCGGGCTGGGCGTCGACATCGTGAAACAGACCTTCCGGCCGCCGTTCCAGCTGCGCGAGTACATCGAGCAGACCTGGTTCGTCACCAAGGTGTCCGCGCTGCCCACGGCGCTGTTCACGATCCCGTTCGGCGCGACGATCGCGCTGCTGCTGGCCGAGCTCACCCGCCAGTTCGGCGCGCAGAGCCAGACCGGCGCGGGGTCGGTGCTCGCGATCGTGCAGCAGGCGGCCCCGATCGTCACCGCCCTGCTGATCTCCGGCGCCGGCGGCAGCGCGGTCTGCGCCGACCTCGGCGCCCGCACCATCCGCGAGGAGATCGCGGCCATGGAGGTGCTGGGCATCTCGCCGATCCAGCGTCTCGTGGTGCCCCGGGTGCTCGCGATGGCCACCACCGCCCTGGTGCTCAACGGCCTGGCCACGGTGGTCGGCGTCGGCGGCGGCTACTTCTTCAACGTCATCATCCAGGGCGGCACGCCGGGCGCGTACATCGCGAGCTTCTCGGCGATCGCGCAGGTCAGCGACATCGTGGTGAGCGAGGTCAAGGCGGCCCTGTTCGGGTTCACCGCCGGGATCGTCGCGGCCTACCGGGGGCTCAACCCGCCCCCCGGTGCGAAGGGCGTCGGCGACGCGGTGAACCAGTCCGTCGTCATCTCCTTCGTCCTGGTGTTCCTGATCAACCTGGTCCTCACCGCGCTCTACCTCGAGCTCGTCCCGCCGAAGGGGATCTGAAGTGGCCCGAGTCAGCACGCTGGTGCGCCGGCCGGTCGACCAGCTCGAGGAGCTGGGCGACCAGCTCGACCTCTACGCCCGCGCGATCGCGTGGGTCCCGCGCACGCTGCGCCGCTACCCGAAGGAGATCTTCCGGCTGCTGGCCGAGGTCAGCTTCGGCTCCGGCGCCCTGATCGTCATCCTCGGCACCGCGGGCGTGATGGCGGCGCTGTCGCTGTTCGTCGGCTCGCTGGTCGGCCTGCAGGGCTTCCGCGCGCTGGACTCCCTCGGCGTCGAGGCCCTGACCGGCTTCATCACCGCGTACTTCAACACCCGCGACATCGCCCCGCTGGTCGCCGCCTCGGCGCTCACCGCGACGCTCGGCGCGGGCTTCACCGCCCAGCTGGGCGCCATGCGGATCTCCGAGGAGGTCGACGCGCTCGAGGTCATGGCGGTGCCCTCGGTGCCGTTCCTGGTCACCACCCGCGTGATCGCCGGGATCCTGGCGGTGATCCCGATGTACACGATCGGCCTGCTGGCGAGCTTCGCCGCGGCCCGGATCAACGTCACGCTGATCAACGGGCTGCCCGGCGGGACCTACGACCACTACTTCGACCTGTTCCTGCCGGTCGGGGACATCTTCGCGTCGTACCTGAAGGTGATCATCTTCGCGACGGTGGTCATCCTGATCCACTGCCACTACGGCTACCACGCCAAGGGCGGGCCGGCCGGCGTCGGCGTGGCGGTCGGCCGGGCGGTGCGGCTGTCGATCGTCAGCACCGCGATCCTGGACTTCTTCCTCACCCTCGTGCTCTTCGGCACCTCGACGTCGGTGCGGGTGGCCGGATGACGCACAGCACCAAGAAGGTGACGCTCGGCGTCGTCTTCATCCTGGTGATCGCACTGCTGATCGGCCTGGCCGTGGCGCAGTACGCCGGGGCGTTCCGCTCCGGGATCCCGGTGACGCTGAAGGTGGACCGGGTCGGCACCCAGCTGAACGAGCGCGCGGACGTCAAGATCCGCGGCCTGAGCGTCGGCACCGTCGACGAGATCAGCACGGACGGCGACGGCGCCACCATCACGATGTCGATGAACCCGGACCTGATCGACCAGATCCCGGACGACGTGACGGCGCGGCTGCTGCCCAAGACGCTCTTCGGGGAGAAGTACGTGTCCCTGGTGCCGCCGGAGCGCTCCGACGGGGTCACGCTCGCGGCCTACGACACGATCCGCGAGGACCGCAGCGTGGCCGGCATCGAGGTCGAGCGGGTGCTCGACGACCTGCTCCCGCTGCTCCAGGCCGTGCAGCCACAGGATCTCGCCACCACGCTCGGCGCGCTGTCGCAGGGCCTCGCCGGCCGCGGCGAGCAGCTCGGGCAGACCCTGGAGCAGCTGAACACCCTCACCGCGGGCCTGCGGCCGGCCATCCCGGACCTGCAGGAGGACATCACCCAGCTCGCGGACTTCTCCGAGAACCTGTCGAACGCCGCGCCGGACCTGCTCGACGCGCTCGACGACCTCACGGTCACCAGCCGCACGGTCGTCGACCAGCCGCAGGACCTGCGGAACCTGTACCGGTCGGTGACGGGGGCGTCGGACGACCTGCGGGCCTTCCTCGACGCCAACAAGGACAACCTGATCGGGCTGGCCGCGTCGAGCCGGCCGACGCTGGAGACGCTGGCGCGCTACGCGCCGGAGTTCCCCTGCTTCTTCCAGCAGGCCAGCCGGCTGATCCCGTACCTGGACCAGGTGTTCGGCAAGGGCACGAACGAGCCCGGAGTGCACATCACGCTGGAGATCGCCGCAACCAACGGCAAGTACCTCCCGAACCAGGACGAGCCGGCGTACGAGGACGACCGCGGGCCGCGGTGCTACCCGATCATCATGCCGGGCCCGCAGTACCCGCCGGACGGTCCGTTCCGGGACGGCTCGGTCCCGCCGCCGGCCCCGGCCGGCCAGCCGATCGGCCCGCCCGGCAAGTTCGGGGTCGAGGACTACGGCACGTTCGACGGCACGTACTCGTGGGACCTGATCCCCGGGTTCGAGTGGAGCCCGAACACCCACGCCGGCGCGAAGCCCGCGTCGTACGACATGGGCATCACCAACTCGCGCGGTGAGCAGCAGCAGGTCGCCGAGCTGGTCGCGGCGCGCACCGGGACCGCCCCGGCCGCCGTGCCGGGCTGGGGCAGCGTGCTGGTCGGCCCGCTCTACCGCGGGGCGGAGGTGCGGATCGCATGACCCGCGTCCCGATCGGCCCGCTCACCAAGTTCCTCGTCTTCGCTCTGGTCACCGCGCTCGCGACGACGGTCCTCGGGCTGACCATCGCGAACAGCCAGGGCGGGGACAAGACGACGTACTCGGCCCGCTTCACGGACGTCAACGGCCTGCTGCAGGGCGACGACGTGCGGATCGCGGGGGTGATCGTCGGCTCCGTCGACAAGATCGAGATCGTCGACCGGCGGCAGGCCCAGGTCGAGTTCAGCGTGGACTCCGCGCTGAGCGTCCCGGCCTCGGCCACCGCGGCGATCCTCTACAAGAACCTCATCGGGCAGCGGTTCCTCTCGCTCGGGCAGGGGACCGGGGGCGGCGGCCGGCTGCAGCCGGGCGGCACCCTGCCGGTGCAGCAGACCCGCCCGCCGCTGGACCTCACCACGCTGTTCAACGGGTTCAAGCCGCTCTTCCAGGGCCTCGACCCGGAGCAGGTCAACAAGCTGTCCCAGGAGATCGTCTCGACCCTGCAGGGCGAGGGCGGCACCGTGGACAGCCTGCTCGCCAGCACGGCCTCGCTCACCAGCACCATCGCGGACCGCGACCTGGTGATCGGGCAGGTCGTCGACAACCTCAACGGCGTGCTGCAGACCGTGAACAGCCACGACGAGAACCTCGACCAGCTGATCACCTCGCTGCAGCAGCTCGTGTCCGGGCTGGCCCAGGACCGCGAGCCCATCGGCGACGCGCTCTCCTCGATCGCCGACCTCACCCAGGTGACCGGCGGCTTCGTCGAGGAGGCCCGGCCGCCGCTGAAGGCGGACATCCGCGCGCTGGGCGACCTCGCCGGCCAGCTCGACCAGGCCCGCCCGACGCTGGAGCACCTGCTGGAGTTCAGCCCGTACAAGCTGAACACGATCAGCCGCGCGGCCAGCTACGGCAGCTGGTTCCAGTTCTACCTGTGCGGGCTCTCCGGCTCGGTGGGGCTCGGCGACCTGATCCCGCGGGTCGAGATCCCGGTGTTCCACTCCGACGCACCACGATGCGGCCCCGATCCCGACGGCGTCGAGGGCCAGCAAGCACCGCTGGTGCCGGGCGTGCCGCCCGCAGTGGAGCAGCTCGTCAACGGTGTGCTGCCGAACGGCCTGCCGGAGAACGCCCCCGCTCTGCCGATCTTCGGCCCGCTCCCGACCGGAGGAACCCGCTGATGGCCGCCACCGGTGCGCGCCGCCCGGTCCCGCTCGCGATCGCGGGGCTGGTGCTGATCGCCGTGCTCGCGGTCGTCGCCTTCCAGGCCCCGTCGATCTTCGGCGGCGCGACCTACCACGCCGAGTTCGGCGAGGCCGCGGGCCTGCAGGCGGACGACCGGGTCACCGTGGCCGGCGTCGAGGTCGGCCGGGTGACGTCGGTGACGCTCGCGGGCGACCACGTCGACGTCGCCTTCCGGGTGGACGACGCCTGGCTCGGCGACCGGACGTCGGCGTCGATCGAGATCGCCACGCTGCTCGGCTCGAAGTACCTGGCCCTGGACCCGCAGGGCGACCAGGAGCTCGATCCGGGCACGGCGATCCCGCGGGACCGCACGATCTCGCCCTTCGACGTGGTCGAGGCGTTCAACGGGCTGTCCGGCACCATCGACCAGCTCGACACGAACCAGCTCGCGGACAGCCTGCGCACGCTGGCGGACACGTTCGAGGACACCCCGGACGACGTCCGCGGCACCCTCGACGGCCTCTCCCGGCTCTCCACCACGATCTCCGGCCGGGACGAGCAGATCCGCCAGCTGCTCGCCGGGGCACGGAACCTGTCGTCCATCCTCGCGGATCGCCGTGGCGACTTCGACAAGCTGCTCTCGGACGGCAACCTGCTGCTCGCGGAGCTGCAGCGGCGCAAGGACGCCATCGACCGGCTGCTCGACGGCACGCGGCTGCTCTCCCAGCAGCTGTCCGGCCTCGTCGCGGACAACGAGGATCAGCTGCGGCCGACGCTCGAGACCCTCGACCGGGTCACCGAGGTGCTGCAGCGCCACCAGGACGACCTGGCCGACACGCTGAAGAACGAGGCGGTGTTCGTGCGGCTGTTCACCAACGCCGTCGGCAACGGCCGCTGGTTCGACAACTACATCTGCGGGCTGCTCCCGATCCCGACGATCGGCCCGCTGAACCCCGGAGGCTGCTGATGGTCGGCTCCTGGGCGGCGGACCGCCGCGCGCTGCAGATCACCGCGCTGGTCTCGATCGTCGCCGTGCTCGTCGCCACTGGCGTCTGGCTGATCGGCAACGGGGGCGGCCGGAAGATCACGGCCTACTTCACCAACGCCTCGGCGCTGTTCGAGGACAACGACGTGCGCGTGCTCGGCGTGCCCGTGGGCCACATCGACACGATCACGCCGCAGGGCACGCAGGTGAAGGTCGACATGACCATCACCGACCCGGAGGTGCACCTGGCGCCCGACGCCAAGGCCGCGGTCGTCTCGCCGAGCCTGGTGACCGGCCGCTACGTGCAGCTGTTCCCGACCGTCCCGGACGGCGCGCCGCAGCTCGAGAGCGGGGCGACGATCCCGCTGGAGCGCACCGCGGTCCCGCTCGGCGTCGACGACCTCGCCAAGGCCGCCACCGAGCTCTCGCAGGCCCTCGGCCCGCAGGGCGCCAACTCGACGGGCGCTGTGTCGCAGGCCCTCGACGTCGGGGCGCAGAACCTGGCCGGCAACGGCGAGGCGTTCAACGACACCCTCCGCGGCCTCGGCAACCTGTCCAACACCCTCGCCGGATCCAGCGAGGACCTCTTCGGCACCGTGACGGAGCTGCAGAAGTTCACCGAGACCCTGGCCCGGGACGACGCGAAGGTGCGGGAGTTCAACGGCCGGCTGGCCGACGTCACCGGCTTCCTCGCGAGCGAGCGGGAGGACCTCGGCGGGGCGATCAGGGACCTGTCGGTGGCCCTCGGCGACGTGGCCGGCTTCGTCCGGGACAACCGGGACACGGTCCACTCGAACGTCGACCGGCTCGCCGACGTCACCCAGGTGCTGGTGGACCAGCAGCGGGCGTTGACCGAGATCCTCGACGTCGCGCCGCTGGGCATCTCCAACCTGGCGAACACCTACAACGGCTCCTCGGGCACGCTCGACACCCGGGCGAACATCAACGAGCTCGGCCGGCCGCCGATCTACTTCCTCTGCGACCTGCTCAAGACCGGCGCGCCGGATCCGCTCAAGCCGCTCGTGCCCACGTGCGCCGCGCTGCCGGACGTCACCACGCTGCCCACGCCGGCGCAGATCCTCGGTTCGGTGACCACCGGGCAGACCCCGCCCGTGCCGGGCCTGGCTATCCCGTCCGCCCCGCTCGTCCCGCAGGACCCGGCGGCGCCGCAGGCCGGCCGGCCGGCGCCGGCGGTCCCGGGGCAGGAGAACACCGCTCCGTCCGCGCCGACCAGCACCGCCCCGGCCGTCCCGGCTCCCGCGGAGCAGGAGTCCGGCGGCGGCATCGGCGGGTTCTTCTCGACGCTCTTCGGAGGTGGGTCGTGAGGCGGACGAGGCTCGCGGCCAGGCTGGTGGTCCTGGTGACCGTCGCGTCGGTCGCGCTGAGCGGCTGCGGGGTGTTCTCCGGCGGGCTGCGCGGGGTGGAGCTCCCCGGTGGCGCCGACCTGGGCGACGACCCGTACGCGGTGACGATCGAGTTCCCCGACGTCGTCGACCTGGTCCCGCAGTCCCTGGTCAAGGTGGCCGACGTCAGCGTCGGGACGGTCCGGTCCATCGACGTGGACCCGGCCTCCTGGAACGCACGCGTCACCGTGGCGGTGAACCGCGGCGTCGCGCTGCCGGCGAACGCCGAGGCGCGGGTGCGCACCACCAGCCTCCTCGGCGAGAAGTTCGTGGAGCTGGCGGCGCCCGCCCAGGGCGGCGCCGGCACCCTCGCCGACGGGGCCACCATCCCGGTCGAGCGCGCGGGCCGCGCGGTCGAGGTCGAGGAGGTCTTCGGCGCGCTGTCCATGCTGCTCAACGGCGGCGGCGTCGCGCAGATCAGGACCATCTCCACCGAGCTGAACAAGGCCCTCGACGGGCGGGAGCCGCAGATCCGCGCACTGCTCGACAATCTGGACACGCTCGTCGGTGCGCTCGACGACCGCAAGGGCGAGATCACCCGCGCCCTCGACGGGCTCAACCGGCTGTCCGCCACGCTGAACGACCGGCGACCGCAGATCGAGAACGCGCTCGAGAACATCGGGCCGGGCCTGGCCGAGCTGGAGCGCCAGCGCGGCCAGCTGGTCGACATGCTCAAGGCGCTCGACCGGCTCTCCGGCACCGCGACGGACACGATCAACCGCAGCCGGGAGGACGTCCTCGCCGACCTGCGGGCCCTGCAGCCGACGCTCGCCAAGCTCGCCGAGTCCGGGCAGGACCTGCCGAACTCGCTGGAGCTGATCGGCAGCTTCCCGTTCACCGACGCCGCGGTCGACGCGTTCGCCGGTGACTACGCGAACCTGTACGTCCGGGCCGACCTGGACCTGACGACCCTGTTGGACAACCTGCTGCGGTCCAACCAGCCCTTCCCGACCCCGGAGACCCCCCTGTTCAACCAGCTCCCGCCCGTCGGGCAGCTGCTGTCGCCGCTGCTGGGCGGCAACCCGGACCAGCCGTCCCTGCCGCTGCTCGGCCCGGCGGAGACCCCGCTCGGCCAGGCCGACCCGAACAACCCGCCGCCGACCATCGCGCCGACCACCAGCGCCGTGCCGCCGCCGCCGACGGACGGCAGCGGCACGCCCGGCGGCGGCTCGGGCGGCGGCGGTCTCCTCGGCGGACTCCTCGGAGGTGGCCGGTGATCACCCGGACCATGCGGTGGCAGCTCCTCGCGCTGCTGCTGGTGACCGTGCTGGGCGTCGGGTACACCGGCTTCCGGTACGCGAACTTCGGCGCGATCTTCGGCGCCACGACCTACCCGGTCACGATGAGGCTCGCCGACTCCGGCGGCATCTTCACCGGCGCGGACGTCACGTACCGGGGCGTCAGCGTCGGCCGGGTCGGCCCGCTGACCCTCACCCCGGACGGCGTCGACGTGCAGCTCGACCTCGAGCGCGGCGGCCCGGAGATCCCCGCCGACGTCACCGCCGCCGTGCGGAACCTGTCGGCGATCGGCGAGCAGTACGTCGACCTGCAGCCGGCGAGCGCCTCGGGGCCCGAGCTGCAGTCCGGTTCGGTCATCCCGCTGTCGCGGGTGAGCGTGCCGGTACAGGTGGACCAGGTCGTCACGAGCCTCGACGGGTTCGTGCGGTCGGTCCCGCTGGAGAGCCTGCGCACCGTCGTCGACGAGCTGGGCAAGGGCTTCGCCAACAGCGGCGTCCCGCTGCAGAAGCTGCTCGACACCACCAGCGAGTTCACGAAGGCGGCCACGGACGCGCTGCCGCAGACCACCGCGCTGCTGCGCGACGGCCGGACCGTGCTGACCACGCAGAACGACGTGGCCGGGCAGTTCGCCGACTTCAGCTCGAGCCTGAAGCTGCTCGCCGAGCAGCTCAAGGAGTCCGACCCCGACCTGCGTCGGCTGATCCACACCGCGCCGGAGGCGGCGGACCAGATCCGCGGGCTGCTGCGGGAGAGCGGTGCCGGGCTGTCGACCACGGTCGCCAACCTGCTGACCGTCTCGCGGATCGCCGAGCCCCGGCAGTCGAACCTCCAGCAGCTTCTGGTGACCTACCCGGGCGTGATGGCCAACGGCTACACGGCCGCGCCCAACGACGGCACGGCGCACCTCGGGCTGGTGCTCAACTTCTTCGATCCCTTCCCGTGCGTGGCGGGGTACGAGGGCACCGAACACCGACCCGGGAACGTGACCACGGAGATCCCGGTCAACAAGAAGGCGTACTGTGCCGAGCCACAGGGGAGTCCGACGAGCGTGCGCGGTGCCCAGAACGCTCCCCGGGCACCGCACTCGACGACCCCCCGAGCCAAGCCCGGCACGACCGGAAACCCGTCCGCGGAGCTGCCGCTCCCGGCCGGGTCCGACGACCCGCAACCGCTGAACCCGCTCCCCCTCGGAACACCCGCCGGGATCCTGGCCTGACGGCCGGAGCCCCGGAGCCACACCCCGATGGCCGACGCCCCCACGGCCGGATGGAGTCCCGCAATGACTGCGAGCACCACGGAGAGCACGACCGAGACGACCGCCGAGGTCCGGCCCGACACCGGGCCCTCGGGCGGGAGGAGGTTCGGCGGTCCGCGGGCCCTGCAGGTCGCCGCCGCCGTCGCGGTGGTCGCGGCGATCGTGTTCGGTGTGCTGTGGCTGACGACCCTGCTGAGCGGCGAGCGGAAGCTCGCCGAGGCGCGCGACGACGTGCTCGTCGCGGCCCGGCAGTCCGCGATCAGCCTGAACACGCTGGACTGGCACGACGTCGACGGCGGGCTGGACCGCTGGGAGCAGACCTCCACCGGCGCGGTCCTCGACGAGTTCCGCACCAACCGCGCGCAGTACGCGCAGTTCGTGGCGCAGTCCAGGCGGACCACCACGGCCACGGTGTCCGACGCCGCGGTGAGCGAGCTCGACGACCGCGCCGGCGTCGCCCGGGTGCTCGTGGGCGTCGACGTGACGGTGACCCCGGACGGGCAGCAGCCCATTCCGACCCGTCAGCGCCTGCAGCTCGAGATGACCCGCACGGACGCGGGCTGGAAGGTCAGCAAGCTCGCGCCCGTCCGTGCCCCCGGACAGAGCGGCTGACCGGCCCGGCAGCCGGCCTGCTCCCGTCCGTACCCGGTCGACCGACGGCCCCCAGGAGGTCACCATGACGCCCCAGCCCCGCAAGCCCGCCCCCACCACCGCGACCCGGCGCCGGGCCACCACCGGCATCCGCCGCCCGCGCGTCGCCGGGCGCCCGGACCCGGGCCGGCCCGACACCGGCCGCCCGGACGCCCCGGCCGAGGCCGCCGAGGCAGCCGGCCGCCCGGACGTCACCCGGGCGGACAGCCGGCACGCCCCGGTCGAGCCGGAGACCGAGGCGCTCACCGCCCCGGACGTCGAGGACGAGGCGGAGACCGCCGCCGTCCCGGCCACGCACGACGCCGACGCCGCCGACGACGCCGCCGGCGCCGAGGTCGCCGGGGACGCCGGGGACAGGGCGACGGGGGAGCGGCCCGCCGGTGCCCGCGCCCGCCGTGCGCGGCTGGCCCGGCGCGAGGGTGTCGAGGCCCTCGCGGCCGCGGAGCCGGACGAGGCGAGCGGGGCGCAGCGGCCCCGGCGCAGCCTCACGGAGCGCCTGCGGGTGCCGGCGCCGCCCTCGACGACGCGGGGCACCACGATCCTCGCCGGCGTCACGGTCGTCGCGCTGGCGCTGGCCGCGCTGGCCGGGGTGAGCTGGTGGACCATGCGGCACACGCCCGCGGCGCAGAACACCGCGCTGGTCGACGTCGCCGCCACCACCCAGGTCAGCCAGCAGCTCGGGGACGCGGTGAAGACCGTCTACTCCTACGACTACACCCGGCTCGACCAGAACGAGGCCGCGGCCCGCGAGGTCATCACGCCGGCGTTCGGCCAGCAGTTCGACGCGCTGTTCGGCGAGGTCCGCAAGCTCGCACTGGAGCAGCAGGCGGTGGTCACCGCGACGATCTCGCAGTCGGCCGTCGAGTCGATCACCGGCGACCGCGCCGTGCTGGTGGTGTTCCTCGACCAGCAGGCGACCCGCGCCGCCGCGGGCGACCAGGCGGGCCAGCAGGTCGCCGCCGCGGGCCGGCTCACGGTGACCGGGCAGCTCGTGGACGGCACCTGGAAGATCGCGGAGGTCGCCGTCGCGTAGCGGCGCATCGATGCCGTCGCCTGGCGGCAGGGCACCCCGGCGGCGGGGGCGTCGCCGGGGTGCGTATGCTTGTCCTCGGTTCCACCGAAGACCGCAGGTCTGCCCACCGGCCCCGCCGGTGGTCACGAAGGCCCCGCAGCCGCGGGCGGCCCGCGCAGGAGGACGAGGCAAGCAGCCCGGGTGCGCACGCGCGCCCGCACTCCACGCCCCGTGCCCTGCGCACGGGGCGTTCGTCGTCTCCAGGGGTCTCGGGACGCGGTGGCACACCGACACCCGAGAGGAGGCATCACATGGCACGACCCGACAAGGCGGCGGCGGTCGCGGAGATCGCCGACCGGTTCCGGGGCGCGTCCGCCTCGGTGGTCACGGAGTACAGCGGCCTCACCGTGGCTCAGCTGAGCCAGCTGCGCCGCGCCCTGGGCGAGAACGCCAGCTTCCGCGTCGCCAAGAACACCCTGGTGAAGCGGGCGGCGGCGGACGCCGGCGTCGACGGCCTGGACGAGCTCCTGGCCGGCCCGACGGCGATCGCGTTCGTCACCGGCGAGGCGGTCGACGCCGCCAAGGCGCTGAAGAACTTCGCCAGGGACAACAAGGGCCTGGTGATCAAGGGCGGCTACATGGACGGCCGCGCCCTGTCGGGCGCGGAGGTCGAGCGGCTCGCCGACCTCGAGTCCCGCGAGGTCCTGCTCGCCAAGCTGGCCGGCGCGATGAAGGGCAACCTGGCCAAGGCCGCGGGCCTGTTCGCCGCCCCGGCGTCGCAGGTCGCCCGCCTGGCCCAGGCCCTGGCCGACAAGCGGGCCGCCGAGGGCGAGAGCGCCCCCGAGGGCGAGAGCGCCCCCACCGAGAGCTGACCCGGCTCCACCACCCGATCCATCCAGAGACACACAGAAGGAGCCAGACATGGCGAAGCTGTCCAGCGACGAGCTGCTCGACGCGTTCAAGGAGCTCACCCTCATCGAGCTCGCCGAGTTCGTGAAGAAGTTCGAGGAGACCTTCGAGGTCACCGCGGCCGCCCCGGTCGCCGTCGCCGCCGCGGCCCCCGCCGCCGGTGGCGAGGCCGCCCCGGCCGAGGCCGAGAAGGACGAGTTCAACGTGGTCCTCGAGGCCGCCGGCGACAAGAAGATCCAGGTCATCAAGGTCGTCCGCGAGCTCGTCTCGGGCCTCGGCCTGAAGGAGGCCAAGGACCTCGTCGAGTCGGCCCCGAAGCCGATCCTCGAGGCTGTGGCCAAGGACGCGGCCGACGCCGCCAAGGCGAAGCTGGAGGAGGCGGGCGCGAAGGTCTCGCTGGCCTGACCGGTTTCCGGTCAGCGCTGCGTGACGAGCGCCGCCTGATCCCCGCCGCCACGCCGCCCACGGGGCGGCACCGGCGGGTCACGAACGGCACTTCCGCGGGTGCGGAAGTGCCGTTCGTGCGTTCTCAGGACTGCTCGCGCTCCCGCAGCTCGCGGCGCAGCAGCTTGCCGCTGACCGTCTTCGGGATCTCGTCGAGGAACTCGACCTGCCGAGGGTACTTGTAGGCCGCCATCCGCGCCTTGGCGAAGGCGATCAGCTCCTCGGCGGTGACCTCCTTGCCCGCGCGCAGGCTCACGAACGCCTTGACCGTCTCGCCGCGGTACTCGTCCGGCACCCCGACCACGGCCGCCTCGCGCACCGCCTCGTGCTCGTAGAGCACGTCCTCGACCTCGCGCGGCCACACCTTGTAGCCGCCCGCGTTGATCTGGTCCTTCTTGCGGTCGACGATGTAGAACCAGCCCTGGTCGTCCATGTACCCGACGTCGCCGGTGTGCAGGGAGCCGCCGGGCAGCGCCCGCTCGGTCTCCTCGGGCTTGTTCCAGTAGCCCTTGACCACCTGCGGGCCCGTCGTGACGATCTCGCCGACCTCGCCCGGCGGGAGGTCCGTGCCGTCCTCGCCGACGATCCGCACGACCGTGTCGTACACGGGCACGCCCACCGACAGCGCCCCGGAGGCCTCGTCGACCGGCGCCTCGGCGTGCCTCGGCGTGCAGTGGCTGGGCGAGGTGGTCTCGGTGAGCCCGTAGATGTTGTGGATGTACTGGCCGAAGGCCTGCTGGAAGGCCTTGACCGTGGACGGCGGGATCGGCGCGCCGCCGGACCAGATCTTGGTGAGCGAGCTCAGCGCGTCGTGGTCGGCGTTCGGGGCGTTCATCAGCGCGATGAACACGGTGATCGAGCCGACGGTGAAGGTCGGCCGCTCCTCGCGGATGATCTCGATCGCCGCGGACGGCTCGAAGCGGTGGAACAGCACCAGCGGCGCCCCGAGCAGCATGGCGATCGTGACGTGCCCGATGAGCCCCGTGATGTGGAACAGCGGCGCGACGCCGAGGACGACGTCGTCCGGGCCGAGCTCGCAGAAGCCGCGGTAGGTCTGCGAGTTGAACACCAGGTTGGCGTGGGTGTTCATGGCGCCCTTGGGCGGCCCGGTGGTGCCCGAGGTGTAGGTGAGCACCGCCGTGTCCTGCGGGTCGAAGGACACCGCCGGCGGCCGCTGCCCGCGGAACCGCTCGACCAGCTCGCCGAGGTCGGTGGTGCCCTCGACCGCCCCGATCCGCTCGACGCCGCCGAGGATGCGCTGGTCGTTGCGCGTCTGGTGGTCGAGCTCGCTCGTGGTGAGCACCGTGCGCACGGCGGTGTCGCCGACCACCTTGGACGCGACGTCCCGGTACAGCTTCTCCAGCGTGACCAGCACGCTCGCCCCGGAGTCGGTGAGCAGCAGGTGCAGCTCCCGCTCGCGGTTCATGGGGTTGACGTTGACGGCGATGCCGCCGGCCTTCCACGTGCCGAGCAGCGCGATCACGTACTGGGGGTCGTTCTGCAGGAACAGCGCGACCCGCTCGCCGGCGGAGAAGCCGGCGTCGAGCAGGCCGGACGCCACCGCGTCGGACAGCTCGTCGAGCTCGCGGTAGGTGATGCGGCCGTCGAAGTAGCGGATCGCGTCCCGGTCGCCGTGCTGCTCCAGCGTGGCCCGGAAGAGCGCCAGCATGTCCGGGAACTCGGGCGTGATCGAGGTGGGCTGGCCCTCGTCGTAGCGGGCGAGCCAGGGCTTGTCGTCGTAGATCGACACCGGGTCTCCTAGCGGATGGCGATGGGGTTGACCGGCGCGCCCGTGCCGTGCACGACCTTCAGCGGGGCGGCCGCGTAGAGGAACGACCAGCGGTTGTCGGCGGCGCAGGCGTCGGCCAGGTCGTCGAGCCAGGCGATCTCCGTGAGGGTCACGCCCAGGTTGCGCATGAGCGCACAGTGCAGGGGCAGCGCGACGCCGGAGTTCGGGTCCGCGGTCACCTCGTTGGCGATGGTGTCGGTGACGAGGTTCGGGATCTCGCGCTGCTGGAACCACTCGACCAGCTCGCGGGAGTAGGTCAGCCCGGGCTCGACGAAGCCCTCGTAGAACTTCTCCGGGTCGTTCAGCTCGTACCAGTACTTCATCCAGCCCGTGCGGATCAGCAGCACGTCCCGCGGCTCGATCTCCACGCCCTGGTTCTCGGCCGCGGCCTCCAGGTCGGTGTGGTCGAACGTCTCGCCCTTGTCGAGCCACTGCTTGCCGCGGTGCCGGGCCATGTCGATGAGCACCCCGCGCCCGACGACGCCCTTCTCGGCGATGGGGAGCACCGAGGCCTTGTCCATGGCGTCGATGGTCGTGCGGGCGTCGTAGCCGTTCCAGAGCTTGCCGTCGTACCAGACGTGCCCCAGGGCGTCGTACTGCGTGGAGCCCTGCAGGAAGATGTGGGCGGTGTCGTCGGCGTAGTGCAGGCCGCCCGGGAAGGCCGGCGCGTCGGGGGAGTCCCACGTGCCCTCGTCGAGCTCGTTCTTGCGGGACATCCCCCTGCGGCCCGGCCAGATCGGGTCGCCGGGGCTCTCCGTGCGGCCCATCTGGATCTGGAGGGTGAAGACCTCGCCCGACCTCACGTGCCGGATGCCGCGCAGGACCTGAGCGGCGTCGAGGTAGTTGAGACAGCCCAGCTCGTCGTCCGGGCCCCACTTCCCCCAGTTCGTCGGGGCGTCCGTGACCAGCAGCTCGCCCGTCGTCGGCACGGTGTTCTCGGCCATCCGTCGACCCCTTCGTCGGCGTTCTGAGACAGGTGCTTGATCGCCGTCGATCGTGGTCGCGCCCGTTCCCGGCAGTCAAGGCCGGTGGCCGCGAGCCCCGTCAGGAGGGTGGGCGTAGGGTTGGGGATCGAACCGAGGCCCCGCTGCTCCGGACGAGTGAATTACGCCCGGCGCGACAGACGGCGGGTAGGCCCACGGGTCGCGCCGACCGACGGTCGACCGGGGGTCCGGGAGCCCTGAGCTGCCGGTCGTCCTCCGGGAGGGACCACTTACCGACGCGTACGGTCTTGACTCGGTGCGCCTGCCGGGTCACTCTTACGTCACGGTGCTTGGCTCCGGTGGTGAGCTGAGCGACGTGTCTCGACAGCGGCTGCCTTCGCGGCTAGACTGACTCTTTGCGCTGCCTCCGCCCAGGTTCGGCGTGCACGCTGTCGGAAGTCCGCCGGTCGCGAGGCCGGGTCCCGGAAGGTCCGTCAGGGTGCTCGGCGGACCTGGTCGGAGCGTGGCGCCCTGACAACGAACGGCGAGTTCAGCTCCCCGGCCACACCCGACACGTCGCCAGATCGGCCGCCGGCACCGGAACCGGTGCGGTGACGGGAACGGTAGCGCCTCGGGGGCGGTGCCCGCCAGACGAGAGCGTAGTTCTCGGAAGGACGCATCTTGGCTGTCTCCCGCGCCACCGTGACCACTGCGACCCCTGGGAGCGCCGTCTCGGCGAACCCGAACTTCCCTGGCGCACCCACCCGAGTCTCGTTCGCGAAGATCGCCGAGCCCCTCGAGGTGCCGGACCTCCTCGACCTGCAGATCCAGTCCTTCCAGTGGCTGGTCGGGGACGAGGCGTGGTTCCAGCGCCGCATCGACGCGGGGGACGAGAACCCGGTCGGGGGCCTGGAGGAGATCCTCGCGGAGATCTCCCCGATCGAGGACTTCTCGGGGTCCATGTCGCTGTCCTTCTCGGACCCGCGCTTCGACGAGGTCAAGGCCTCGGTCGAGGAGTGCCGGGACAAGGACATGACCTACGGTGCCCCGCTGTTCGTCACCGCGGAGTTCACCAACAACACCACCGGCGAGATCAAGAGCCAGACGGTGTTCATGGGCGACTTCCCCGTGATGACGGACAAGGGCACGTTCATCATCAACGGGACCGAGCGCGTCGTCGTGTCGCAGCTCGTCCGGTCGCCGGGCGTGTACTTCGACCACGCCATCGACAAGACGACCGAGAAGGACGTCTACTCGGTCAAGGTCATCCCCAGCCGCGGCGCGTGGCTGGAGTTCGACGTCGACAAGCGCGACACGGTCGGCGTCCGCATCGACCGCAAGCGCCGCCAGCCGGTCACCGTGCTGCTCAAGGCGCTGGGCTGGACCGCCGAGCAGATCCGGGAGCGCTTCGGGTTCTCCGAGACGATCCTCGCCACCCTGGAGAAGGACCACACCGCCGGCCAGGACGAGGCGCTGCTCGACATCTACCGCAAGCTGCGCCCGGGCGAGCCGCCGACCCGCGAGAGCGCCCAGACGCTGCTCGAGAACCTGTTCTTCAAGGACAAGCGCTACGACCTGGCCAAGGTCGGCCGCTACAAGGTCAACAAGAAGCTGGGCCTGGCGGAGCCCACCGAGGTCGGCACGCTGACCGAGGAGGACATCGCCACCACCATCGAGTACCTCGTCCGCCTGCACGCCGGTGAGACCTCGATGAAGGCCAAGGACGGCGAGACCGACATCCCGGTCGAGACGGACGACATCGACCACTTCGGCAACCGCCGCCTGCGCACGGTCGGCGAGCTCATCCAGAACCAGGTCCGCGTCGGCCTGTCCCGGATGGAGCGCGTCGTCCGCGAGCGGATGACGACGCAGGACGTCGAGGCCATCACGCCGCAGACCCTGATCAACATCCGGCCCGTCGTGGCCGCGATCAAGGAGTTCTTCGGCACGTCGCAGCTGTCGCAGTTCATGGACCAGCACAACCCGCTGGCCGGCCTGACCCACAAGCGGCGCCTGTCCGCGCTGGGCCCGGGCGGTCTGTCGCGCGAGCGCGCGGGCTTCGAGGTCCGGGACGTGCACCCGTCGCACTACGGCCGCATGTGCCCGATCGAGACCCCCGAGGGTCCGAACATCGGCCTGATCGGCTCGCTGTCGACGTTCGCGCAGGTCAACCCGTTCGGCTTCATCCAGACGCCGTACCGCAAGGTCGTCGAGGGCCGGGTCACCGAGCAGATCGACTACCTGACCGCGGACGAGGAGGACCGCTTCGTCATCGCGCAGGCCAACGCGCCGCTCAACTCCGACGGCACCTTCACCGAGGACCGCGTCCTGGTGCGCCGGAAGGGCGGCGAGGTCGACCTGATCCCGCCGACGGGCGTCGAGTACATCGACGTCTCGCCGCGGCAGATGGTGTCGGTCGCGACCGCGCTCATCCCGTTCCTCGAGCACGACGACGCGAACCGCGCCCTGATGGGCGCGAACATGCAGCGCCAGTCCGTGCCGCTGCTCCGCTCCGAGGCGCCGCTCGTCGGCACCGGCATGGAGCTGCGCGCCGCGGTCGACGCGGGGGACGTCGTCGTCACCGAGAAGGCGGGCGTGGTCGAGGAGCTCTGCGCCGACTACATCACCGTCATGGCGGACGACGGCACGCGCCAGACGTACCGGCTGAACAAGTTCCGGCGCTCGAACCAGGGCACCTGCAACAACCAGAAGCCGATCGTCGACGAGGGCCAGCGGGTCGAGGTGGGCCAGGTGCTCGCCGACGGGCCGTGCACCGAGAACGGCGAGATGGCGCTGGGCAAGAACCTGCTCGTGGCGATCATGCCGTGGGAGGGCCACAACTACGAGGACGCGATCATCCTGTCGCAGCGCCTCGTGCAGGACGACGTGCTGACCTCGATCCACATCGAGGAGCACGAGATCGACGCCCGGGACACCAAGCTCGGCGCCGAGGAGATCACCCGGGACATCCCGAACGTCTCCGAGGAGGTCCTCGCGGACCTGGACGAGCGCGGCATCATCCGGATCGGCGCCGAGGTCCAGCCCGGCGACATCCTGGTCGGCAAGGTCACCCCGAAGGGCGAGACCGAGCTGACCCCGGAGGAGCGGCTGCTCCGCGCGATCTTCGGCGAGAAGGCGCGCGAGGTCCGCGACACCTCGCTGAAGGTGCCGCACGGCGAGAACGGCAAGGTCATCGGCATCCGGGTCTTCTCCCGGGACGACGACGACGAGCTGCCGCCCGGCGTCAACGAGCTGGTCCGCGTCTACGTGGCCCAGAAGCGCAAGATCTCGGACGGCGACAAGCTCGCCGGCCGGCACGGCAACAAGGGCGTCATCGGCAAGATCCTGCCGGCCGAGGACATGCCGTTCCTGCCGGACGGCACGCCCGTCGACATCATCCTGAACACGCACGGTGTGCCGCGACGGATGAACATCGGCCAGGTCCTGGAGACCCACCTCGGGTGGATCGCCAAGTCCGGCTGGGAGGTCGAGGGCAACCCGGACTGGGCGAAGATGCTGCCCGAGGAGCTCTACTCCGTGCCGCCGAACACGAACACCGCGGTGCCGGTGTTCGACGGCGCCAAGGAGCACGAGATCACCGGGCTGCTGGGCTCGACCCGGCCGAACCGCGACGGCGACCGCATGGTCGGCCCGGACGGCAAGGCGCAGCTCTTCGACGGGCGCTCGGGCGAGCCGTACCCGTTCCCGGTGGCCGTCGGCTACATGTACATCCTGAAGCTGGCGCACCTGGTGGACGACAAGATCCACGCGCGGTCGACCGGCCCGTACTCGATGATCACCCAGCAGCCGCTCGGCGGTAAGGCCCAGTTCGGCGGCCAGCGCTTCGGCGAGATGGAGTGCTGGGCGATGCAGGCGTACGGCGCCGCCTACACGCTGCAGGAGCTGCTCACCATCAAGTCCGACGACGTGGTGGGCCGGGTCAAGGTCTACGAGGCCATCGTCAAGGGCGAGAACATCCCCGAGCCGGGCATCCCGGAGTCCTTCAAGGTGTTGTTGAAGGAGCTCCAGTCGCTGTGCCTGAACGTCGAGGTGCTCTCCAGCGACGGTGCCGCCATCGAGATGCGCGACACGGACGACGAGGACCTCGAGCGCGCCGCGGCGAACCTGGGCATCAACCTGTCCAGCCGCCCGGGCTCGGACTCGATGTCCGTCGACGACGTCGTGAACTGACCCAGCCCAGAGCCGAGACAACGAGAAGGACACATCTTGCTCGACGTCAACTTCTTCGACGAGCTGCGCATCGGCCTGGCCACCGCCGAGGACATCCGCCAGTGGTCGCACGGTGAGGTCAAGAAGCCGGAGACCATCAACTACCGCACCCTGAAGCCCGAGAAGGACGGCCTCTTCTGCGAGAAGATCTTCGGCCCGACCCGGGACTGGGAGTGCTACTGCGGCAAGTACAAGCGCGTCCGGTTCAAGGGCATCATCTGCGAGCGCTGTGGCGTGGAGGTCACCCGCGCCAAGGTGCGGCGTGAGCGCATGGGCCACATCGAGCTGGCCGCCCCCGTCACGCACATCTGGTACTTCAAGGGTGTGCCGAGCCGGCTGGGCTACCTGCTCGACCTGGCGCCGAAGGATCTCGAGAAGATCATCTACTTCGCCGCCTACGTGATCACGTCGGTCAACGGCGAGCTGCGCCACCAGGACCTGTCCACGCTCGAGAACGAGATGAGCGTGGAGCGCAAGCGGGTCGAGCAGCGCCGCGACCAGGACCTCGAGGCCCGGGCCCAGAAGCTCGAGTCCGACCTGGCCGAGCTCGAGGCCGAGGGCGCCAAGAGCGACGTCCGCCGGAAGGTCAAGGAGGGCGGCGAGCGCGAGATGCGCCAGCTCCGCGACCGCGCCCAGCGCGAGCTGGACCGGCTCGACGAGATCTGGACCACCTTCGCCAAGCTCGAGGTCCAGCAGCTGATCCCGGACGAGGGGCTCTACCGCGAGCTCTACGACCGGTACGGCGACTACTTCACCGGCGCCATGGGTGCCGAGGCGATCCAGAAGCTGCTGGAGAACTTCGACATCGACGCCGAGGCCGAGAAGCTGCGCGAGATCATCCGCAGCGGCAAGGGGCAGAAGAAGCTCCGGGCCCTCAAGCGCCTCAAGGTCGTCGCCGCGTTCCAGTCCACCGGCAACTCGCCGATGGGCATGGTGCTCGACTGCGTCCCGGTCATCCCGCCGGACCTGCGCCCGATGGTGCAGCTCGACGGTGGCCGCTTCGCCACGTCCGACCTGAACGACCTGTACCGCCGGGTCATCAACCGGAACAACCGCCTCAAGCGACTGATCGACCTCGGCGCGCCCGAGATCATCGTCAACAACGAGAAGCGGATGCTGCAGGAGGCCGTCGACGCGCTGTTCGACAACGGCCGCCGCGGCCGTCCGGTGACGGGCCCGGGCAACCGGCCGCTCAAGTCGCTGTCCGACCTGCTCAAGGGCAAGCAGGGCCGGTTCCGCCAGAACCTGCTCGGCAAGCGCGTCGACTACTCCGGCCGGTCGGTCATCGTCGTCGGCCCGCAGCTGAAGCTGCACCAGTGCGGCCTGCCCAAGCAGATGGCGCTGGAGCTGTTCAAGCCGTTCGTGATGAAGCGCCTGGTCGACCTGAACCACGCGCAGAACATCAAGTCCGCCAAGCGGATGGTCGAGCGCGGCCGCTCGCAGGTGTGGGACGTGCTCGAGGAGGTCATCTCCGAGCACCCCGTCCTGCTCAACCGCGCGCCGACGCTGCACCGCCTCGGCATCCAGGCCTTCGAGCCGCAGCTGGTGGAGGGCAAGGCCATCCAGCTGCACCCGCTGGTCTGCGAGGCGTTCAACGCGGACTTCGACGGTGACCAGATGGCGGTCCACCTGCCGCTGTCGGCCGAGGCCCAGGCCGAGGCCCGGGTGCTGATGCTCTCGAGCAACAACATCCTCTCGCCGGCGTCCGGCCGCCCGCTCGCCATGCCGCGTCTGGACATGGTCACGGGCCTGTTCCACCTGACCCGCGAGCGTCCGGACGCCCAGGGCGCGGGCCAGTCGTTCAGCTCCGAGGCCGAGGCCGTCATGGCCTACGACCGCAAGACGCTGCACCTGCAGGCCCCGATCAAGATCCGGCTCCCCGGCGTCACGCCGACCCCGGGCACCGAGCTCGAGGAGGGGGAGGTCTGGCGCGCCGAGACCACCCTCGGCCGGGTCATGTTCAACGAGCTGCTCCCGGCGGACTACCCGTACGTCAACGAGCCGCTGCCGAAGAAGCGCCAGGCCGCGATCATCAACGACCTGGCCGAGCGCTACTCGATGACCGAGGTCGCGCAGGTGCTCGACCGCCTCAAGGACGCCGGCTTCTACTGGGCCACCCGGTCCGGCGTCACGCTGGCGATCGACGACGTCGTGGTCCCGCCGAACAAGCAGGAGATCCTCGACGGCTACGAGGCCAAGGCCGACCAGGTCAACAAGCGGTACCAGCGCGGTGCGCTCTCCCACCAGGAGCGCAACGACGAGATGGTCAAGATCTGGACCCAGGCGTCCGAAGAGGTCGCCAAGGCCATGGAGGACAACTTCCCCGAGGACAACCCGATCCCCACGATCGTGAAGTCCGGGGCGGCGGGCAACATGACGCAGGTCCGGCAGCTGGCCGGTATGCGTGGTCTGGTCGCCAACCCCAAGGGTGAGTACATCCCCCGCCCGATCAAGGCCAACTTCCGCGAGGGCCTGTCCGTGCTGGAGTACTTCATCTCCACGCACGGCACCCGGAAGGGTCTGGCGGACACCGCGCTGCGGACCGCCGACTCGGGCTACCTGACCCGTCGTCTGGTCGACGTCTCGCAGGACGTCATCGTCCGCGAGGTCGACTGCGGCACCTCCCGCGCGGTCACCATGCCGGTCACGGAGGAGACGGCCGACGGCCGCCTCATCCCGCACCGCTACATCCGCACGTCGGTGTACGCGCGGAGCTCGGCGGAGGAGGTCACGGACGCCGACGGCACCGTGATCGTGGCCAAGGGCGGCGACCTCGGCGACCCGGCGCTCGACGCGCTGGTCGCGGCGGGCGTCCGGCAGATCCGCGTGCGCAGCGCGCTGACCTGCGAGTCGGCCACCGGCATCTGCGCGACCTGCTACGGCCGCTCGATGGCGACCGGCAAGCTGGTCGACGTCGGCGAGGCGGTCGGCATCGTCGCGGCCCAGTCCATCGGTGAGCCGGGCACGCAGCTGACGATGCGTACCTTCCACCAGGGCGGTGTCGCGGGCGACGACATCACGACCGGTCTGCCGCGTGTCACGGAGCTCTTCGAGGCGCGTGTCCCGCGCGGCAAGGCGCCGATCGCGGACGTCGACGGCCGCATCCGCATCGAGGACGGCGACCGCTTCTGGAAGATCACCCTCATCCCGGACGACGGGGGCGAGGAGATCGTCTACGAGAAGCTGTCGAAGCGGCAGTGGCTCGCCATGACGGTGGTCGACGGCGAGGAGCGCCCGCTCCGCGACGGCGACCACGTCGAGGTCGGCCAGCTGCTCCTCGAGGGCACGGCGGACCCGCACGAGGTGCTGCGCGTCATGGGCCCGCGCGAGGTGCAGCTGCACCTGGTGCGTGAGGTGCAGAAGGTGTACCGCACGCAGAGCGTGGACATCCACGACAAGCACATCGAGGTGATCGTCCGGCAGATGCTCCGCCGGGTCACGATCATCGACTCGGGTGCCACCGAGTTCCTGCCCGGCGCGCTCGCCGAGCGGGGCGAGTTCGAGTCGGAGAACCGGCGCGTGGTCGCCGAGGGCAACGAGCCGGCCTCCGGCCGCCCGGTGCTCATGGGGATCACCAAGGCCTCGCTGGCGACGGAGTCGTGGCTGTCCGCGGCCTCGTTCCAGGAGACCACCCGGATCCTCACCGACGCCGCGATCAACGGGAAGCGCGACAAGCTCGTCGGGCTGAAGGAGAACGTGATCATCGGCAAGCTGATCCCCGCCGGTACGGGGATCAGCCGGTACCGCAACATCCAGGTGCAGCCCACGGAGGAGGCCCGCGCGGCCGCCTACGCGCTGCCGAGCTACGACGACGGCTACTACAGCCCGGACGTGTTCGGCACGGGCACCGGTGCCGCGGTCCCGCTGGACGACTACGACTTCGGTCGCGACTACCGCTAGTCGCCTCCGCGGTCACGACGGGGCCGGCGCCTTCGGGCGCCGGCCCCGTCGGCGTTCTCGGGCGGACGCTCGCCGGGCAGGTGGTGGGCGTGGTGTCGGCCGGGATCCGCGCCCCGACACCTCCTCCTCCGTGTGCCGGCGTCGGACGTGCCGGTTCGCGGGTCGTCCGGGAGCGCGGGTGCGCCTTCGCGCGCGACCGGTCCCGCCCGGCCCGCACACCGCGCCGGGCGCGCCACACCCGGCGTGGCCCCGCGGCACACCGGGCAGGTCGGTCGCACACCCCGTCGACCGGGTGTGGCGGGCGTCGTCGGTTGTGCCGGCTCGGCGGTGCGGGGGCGCGTTCCGAGGCAGGCGCGGCCCGGTGCGCTGGGTGTCGCACCCTCGGGCCCGCACATCCCGCCGAGCGCGCGACATCCCGTTGAGCGCGCGACATCCCGTTGAGCGCGCGACATCCCGCCGAGCGCGCGACATCCCGCCAAGCGCCGACATCCTCCCGAGCGCGCCGCATCCCGCCGAGCGCGCCACATCCGGTCGACGGCCTGTGCGAGCACCCTCGGGGGTGTACCGGCGGGTCGTACGGGGTGTGAGGCGCTCGAGACGGTGTGTGAACGGGGGCCTCGGCGTCTCCGACAGCCGGCCGGCCCCGACCCTGGCCTGGCACACCCACCCGTGCCCGCACGCACCCGCCGCGCCCCCAGTCGCGCGCCCCGCACACCTCGCCCGGCCGTCCACACCTCTGCGGGCCTCGCGCACCTCTGCGGGTCTGGCACACCAGGCCGTGCACACCTCTCCGGGTCCCGTACACGTCTCCCAGGCCCCGCCACGTCTCCAGACCCCGCACACCCGCCCTCGGCCGGGCGGCACACCCGCGAGGTCAGTGGCACATGCCGTCGACCGGGTGTGGCCCGCTCCTCCGGTTGGGTCGCGCCCCAGCAGCGGCAGCGGCAGCGGGCGGGGCGTGTCCCGAGAACACCGCACCCCTCCGGCGGGCACGTGCCGGAGGGGTGCGGGAGGGCCCGCGAGGCCGTCAGGTGGTGACGTACTCGCCCTCGTCGAGCACGGCCGTGCGGCGGCGGTACTCGAGCATCGTGCCGGGCCAGTTGTTGGTGACCCGGCCCGAGTCGGTGCGGTACCAGCTCACGCACTCCGTCCACACGCTGTCCGTGAGCCGGGACTGCATCTCGGTGTCGTAGGCGGTGGCGGCGTTCGGCCGCACCTCCAGCGAGCGCGTGCCGGTCGCGAGCCGGCGGATGCCCTCGCGGGCGTAGCGGATCTGGCACTCGAGCATGTGCACGATCGAGCCCGAGCCGACGTTGGTGTTGGGCCCGTAGAGCAGGAACAGGTTGGGGAAGCCCGGCACGGTGATGCCCAGGTGCGCCCGGGCCCCGTCGCGCCACTCCTCGGACAGCTCACGACCCTCGCGGCCGACCACCCGCATCGGCGCCAGGAAGTCCTGGGTGCGGAAGCCCGTGCCGAAGATGATGACGTCGGCGGGGTACGGCGTGCCGTCGGCGGCGACCACGCCCTCCTCGGTGACCTCGGAGATCTTCTCGGTGACGACGTCGACGTCCGGCCGGGCGAGCGCGCGGAACCAGTCCGAGGAGATCAGCACCCGCTTGCAGCCGACCGGGTAGTCCGGCGCGACGCGCTCGCGCAGCTCCGCGTCCGGGACCTGCAACCGCAGCTGCAGCCGGTGCAGCAGGCCGAAGGTCGAGGCGAACGGCCGGACCACCGTGAAGCCCAGGGCCCCGAACTCGAAGAACCCGGTCCAGAAGGCGCGCGCGGCGCGGTGCCAGGCCCGGAACCGCAACGAGAAGGCCCGCGGCCCGTACGGGCGGTCGAGCTTGGGGATGACGTAGGGCGCCGAGCGCTGGAAGATCGTCACCCGCTCGGCGTCCGGCGCGATCGCGGGCACGAACTGGATCGCGCTCGCCCCCGTCCCGACGACGGCGACGCGCTTGCCGCGCAGGTCGACCGAGGAGTCCCAGCGGGCGGAGTGGAACACCGGGCCCCGGAACCGCTCGATGCCGGCCAGGTCCGGTGTCGCGGGGTGCGAGAGCTGCCCGCAGGCTGCCACCAGGGCCTCGGCCTCGAGCTCCCCGCCGCTGGTCTCGATCCGCCAGACGGCCGCGTCCTCGTCCCACCGGGCGCCCGTGACCTCGGTGCCGAGCCGGATGTCCCGGTCGAGGTCGTGGTCGGCCGCGACGGTCCGCAGGTACCGCAGGATGTCCGGCTGCGGGGCGAAGCGGCGGCTCCAGTCGCCGGGGGCGAAGGAGTACGAGTACAGGTTCGACGGGACGTCGCAGGCGGCGCCCGGGTAGGTGTTGTCCCGCCAGACCCCGCCGACCTGCGGCTCCTTCTCCAGGATCGTGACGTCCGCGAGGTCGTCCTCGCGCAGGGCCACGCCCATCCCGATCCCGCCGAAGCCAGCGCCGACCACCGCGACCCGCACCCGTCGTTCCGCCTGGTCGCGGCGCAGCGCCGCACCGAGCTCGCGGAGGTCGGCGTACGCCCGGCCGAGCAGCCCGGCCTCGAGCACGTGGTCGTGCCACATGCCCTCGGCGCGGGTGTAGCTGACCCGCCCGCCCGCCGCGCGGACCCGCTCGACCAGCCGGTCGGCGTCGCCCACGAGGACCTCGTCCGCCCCGGCGACGACGTGCAGCGGCGGCAGCCCGGACAGGTCGGCCTCCAGCGGCCGCAGCTCCGGGTCGGTGGCCCCGCCGCCTCGCAGGTACGACCGCCGGCCCTCCTCCAGCAGGCCGGGCCCGAGCATCGCGTCCCGCCCGGTGTTGCGGGCGATGGCGGGGTCGGTCAGGTCGAGGTCGAGCCACGGCGAGATCAACCCGACGCCCGCGGGCAGGGGGAGGCCCGCCGCCCGCAGCCGCAGGAGCAGCGCGACGGCCAGTCCGCCGCCCGCGGAATCTCCGGCGAGGGCGATGCGTTGTGCAAGGTGTCCCGCGTCGAGGAGCGCCCGGTAGGCGCGCTCGGCGTCGTCGAGGGCCGCGGGGTACGGGTGCTCGGGCGCCAGCCGGTAGTGCAGCAGGTGCACGGTCCCGCCGGTCGCCTCGGCCAGCCACGCCCCGAGCGATCGGTGCGAGGCGGGGGAGCCGACCACGTAACCGCCGCCGTGCAGGAAGAGCACGGGGCGGTCGTCGCGGCTGCCGGGGACGGACACGCGGACCGACGGCCGGCCGCCGAGCGACGAGGGGGTGGAGCGGGTGCCACGGGGAACGGGGAGCAGTCGGCCCTGGAGGTCGACGAGCGCCCGCGAGACCGGGGTCGGCAGCCGGGGCGAGAGCGCGGGGGCCACGAGCACCCGGGTGGCGGCCCGGACGGCGGCGCACGGCAGTGTGAGGCGCATGATCGAACCGTAGGGCCGGGGTACGGGCCCGCGGACCGGGGCGGCAGGGGCAACGGCGGCCCGCGAGGGCCAGCCCGGCGACCGGCGTTCGCAGGTCGGCGGGGCGCGACGAGCGCAGGTCGATCTGCGACGAGCGGGTGAGCCTGCTTGCGTCGCCGGCGGGGCTGGGGCAGCCTCCCAGCTGACGCGAGAGTGACCCGGAGTTGGCCGGCGGGAGTCCCGCGGGCCCCGCGACGCCCCCTGGGCGGACCCGTTTTGACCCTCGTCAGACGGGCCGCGTACCCTTGGGACTTGCGCGCGATCACGCGTGCCCTCGTCCGTCCTGGACGCCTCCACGGAGTTCCCCGACTCCGCGCCGGTGCGCAGGGCGCGACACGCCCGACCTCGCGGTCCGGCGGGCCGGGGTGGAAGCGGCCCGTGACCACGATCGGGCGGCGCACGACCGCCCGCCCGGGCAGCCGCACGGGCGAGACACCTGAGCATCACGAGTAGGGAAGAAGCAGAGGGTTCATGCCCACGATCCAGCAGTTGGTCCGCAAGGGCCGCGAGGACAAGGTCGCGAAGACCAAGACGGCCGCGCTCAAGGGCAGCCCCCAGCGCCGCGGGGTCTGCACGCGCGTCTACACGACGACCCCGAAGAAGCCGAACTCCGCGCTCCGGAAGGTCGCCCGCGTCAAGCTGAGCAGCGGCATCGAGGTCACGGCCTACATCCCCGGCGAGGGCCACAACCTGCAGGAGCACAGCATCGTGCTGGTCCGCGGCGGCCGCGTGAAGGACCTGCCGGGCGTCCGGTACAAGGTCATCCGCGGGTCGCTGGACACCCAGGGTGTGAAGAACCGGAAGCAGTCCCGTAGCCGCTACGGCGCCAAGAAGGAGAAGAGCTGATGCCTCGCAAGGGCCCCGCTCCGAAGCGGCCGCTGGTCTCCGACCCGGTCTACAGCTCGCCGCTGGTCACCCAGCTGATCAACAAGGTGCTCAAGGACGGCAAGCGCTCGCTCGCCGAGCGGATCGTGTACGCCGCGCTCGAGGGCACCCGCGACAAGACCGGCACCGACCCGGTCGTCACGCTCAAGCGCGCGCTGGACAACGTCAAGCCGGCCCTCGAGGTCCGCAGCCGCCGCGTCGGTGGCGCGACCTACCAGGTCCCGGTCGAGGTCCGCGCGAGCCGGCAGACCACCCTCGGCCTGCGCTGGCTGGTGAGCTACGCCGGGCAGCGCCGCGAGAAGACCATGGTCGAGCGCCTCATGAACGAGCTGCTCGACGCGAGCAACGGCCTCGGCGCCAGCGTGAAGCGGCGCGAGGACATGCACAAGATGGCGGAGTCCAACAAGGCCTTCGCCCACTACCGCTGGTGACGGGCCGACCGTCCGCGCCAACCTTTTCCCAGGGGAAGTGAGCTGAACGTGGCACGGGACGTGCTTACGGACCTGACGAAGGTCCGCAACATCGGCATCATGGCGCACATCGACGCCGGCAAGACCACCACCACCGAGCGGATCCTCTACTACACCGGGATCAACTACAAGATCGGTGAGGTCCACGACGGCGCCGCCACGATGGACTGGATGGAGGAGGAGCAGAAGCGCGGCATCACGATCACGTCCGCCGCGACGACCTGCTTCTGGAAAGACCACCAGATCAACATCATCGACACGCCCGGCCACGTGGACTTCACCGTCGAGGTGGAGCGCTCGCTGCGCGTGCTCGACGGCGCGGTCGCGGTCTTCGACGGCAAGGAGGGGGTCGAGCCGCAGTCCGAGCAGGTCTGGCGGCAGGCCACCAAGTACGACGTCCCCCGCATCTGCTTCGTCAACAAGATGGACAAGCTGGGCGCGGACTTCTACTTCACCGTGTCCACGATCAAGGACCGGCTCGCGGCCACGCCGCTGCCGCTCCAGCTGCCGATCGGCTCCGAGAGCGACTTCATCGGCGTCGTCGACCTGGTCGAGATGCGCGCGCTGACCTGGCGCGGCGAGGTCCAGAAGGGCGAGGACTACACCGTCGAGGAGATCCCGGCCGACCTGGCCGAGAAGGCGGAGGAGTACCGCACCGCCCTCCTCGAGGCCGTCGCCGAGACCGACGACGAGCTCATGGAGCTCTACCTCGGTGGCGAGGAGCTCACGGTCGACCAGATCAAGCACGGCATCCGGGAGATCGTGCGCACCCGCGCCGCCTACCCGGTGCTCTGCGGCTCGGCGTTCAAGAACAAGGGCGTCCAGCCGATGCTCGACGCGGTGATCGACTACCTGCCGTCGCCGTACGACGTGCCGCCGGTCGAGGGCACGCTGCCGGACGGGGAGACCCCGGCCAGCCGCAAGCCCAGCAAGGACGAGCCGTTCTCCGCGCTCGCCTTCAAGATCGCCGCACACCCGTTCTTCGGCAAGCTGACCTACGTCCGGGTGTACTCGGGCCGGGTCGCCGCCGGGTCGCAGGTCGTCAACTCGACCAAGGACCGCAAGGAGCGCATCGGGAAGCTCTTCCAGATGCACGCCAACAAGGAGAACCCGGTCGACGAGGCCATGGCGGGCCACATCTACGCCGTCATCGGCCTGAAGGACACGACCACGGGTGACACGCTCTGCGACCCGCAGGCGCCGATCATCCTGGAGTCGATGACCTTCCCGGACCCGGTCATCCAGGTCGCGGTCGAGCCGAAGACCAAGGCGGACCAGGAGAAGCTCTCCACGGCGATCCAGAAGCTGGCCGAGGAGGACCCGACCTTCCAGGTCTCGCTGGACGAGGAGACCGGGCAGACGATCATCGCCGGCATGGGCGAGCTCCACCTCGAGGTGCTCGTCAACCGGATGAAGAGCGACTTCAAGGTCGAGGCCAACATCGGTAAGCCGCAGGTGGCCTACCGGGAGACGATCCGCAAGACCGTCGACAAGTACGAGTACACGCACAAGAAGCAGACCGGTGGGTCGGGGCAGTTCGCCCGGGTCATCATCAAGCTCGAGCCGCTGAACACCGCGGACGGTGCGCTGTACGAGTTCGACAACAAGGTCACCGGTGGTCGCGTGCCGCGGGAGTACATCCCGTCGGTCGACGCCGGCGCCCAGGACGCCATGCAGTACGGCGTGCTGGCGGGCTACCCCCTCACGGGGATCAAGCTGACCCTGCTCGACGGCCAGTACCACGAGGTCGACTCGTCCGAGATGGCGTTCAAGGTCGCCGGCTCGATGGCCCTCAAGGAGGCTGCGAAGCAGGCCAGCCCGGCGCTGCTCGAGCCCATGATGGCCGTCGAGGTCACGACGCCCGAGGACTACATGGGTGACGTGATCGGCGACCTCAACTCCCGCCGCGGCCAGATCCAGGCCATGGAGGAGCGGGCGGGCGCCCGCGTCGTCAAGGCGCTGGTCCCGCTCTCGGAGATGTTCGGCTACGTCGGCGACCTCCGGTCGCGGACCCAGGGCCGGGCCAACTACACGATGGTCTTCGACTCGTACGCGGAGGTCCCGACCAACGTGGCGAAGGAGATCATCGCGAAGGCGACCGGCGAGTAGTCCGGACCCCTCTCGCGAGGCGCGGTCCGCGGACGGGTAGGGTCACCCGCCTGTTCGCGGCCCGCACCTCGAACCCCCAAGACCTGCCGTCAGCACGGCGGAGACGAAGATCAAGTCCAGGAGGACACTGCAGTGGCGAAGGCGAAGTTCGAGCGGACCAAGCCGCACGTCAACATCGGCACCATCGGTCACATCGACCACGGCAAGACCACGCTGACGGCGGCCATCACCAAGGTTCTGCACGACAAGTACCCGGACCTCAACGAGGCCTCGGCGTTCGAGAACATCGACAAGGCGCCCGAGGAGCGCCAGCGCGGTATCACGATCTCCATCGCGCACGTCGAGTACCAGACCGAGAAGCGGCACTACGCGCACGTGGACTGCCCCGGTCACGCCGACTACATCAAGAACATGATCACCGGTGCGGCGCAGATGGACGGCGCCATCCTGGTGGTCGCGGCGACCGACGGCCCGATGCCGCAGACGCGTGAGCACGTGCTGCTCGCCCGTCAGGTCGGCGTGCCCTACATCGTGGTCGCGCTGAACAAGGCCGACATGGTCGACGACGAGGAGATCCTCGAGCTGGTCGAGCTGGAGGTCCGCGAGCTCCTGTCGTCGCAGGACTACCCGGGCGACGACCTCCCGATCGTCCGCGTCTCGGCCCTCAAGGCCCTCGAGGGCGACGCCGAGTGGGGCGCCCGCCTCCTCGAGCTCATGGACGCCGTCGACGAGGCGATCCCGGAGCCGGAGCGCGACACCGACAAGCCGTTCCTCATGCCGGTCGAGGACGTCTTCACGATCACCGGTCGCGGCACGGTCGTCACCGGCCGTATCGAGCGCGGCATCGTGAAGGTCAACGAGACCGTCGAGATCGTCGGCATCCGCGAGAAGTCGACCTCGACCACTGTCACCGGTGTCGAGATGTTCCGGAAGATCCTCGACGAGGGTCGCGCGGGCGAGAACGTCGGCCTGCTGCTCCGCGGCATCAAGCGCGAGGACGTCGAGCGCGGCCAGGTCGTCGTGAAGCCGGGCT
This sequence comes from Pseudonocardia yuanmonensis, assembly GCF_039542425.1. Taxonomy (NCBI): domain Bacteria; kingdom Bacillati; phylum Actinomycetota; class Actinomycetes; order Pseudonocardiales; family Pseudonocardiaceae; genus Pseudonocardia; species Pseudonocardia yuanmonensis. The sequence continues at coordinate 30,532 of NZ_BAABIC010000022.1, read as the reverse complement.
CGATCACCCCGCACACCGAGTTCGAGGGCCAGGTCTACATCCTGGGCAAGGACGAGGGCGGCCGGCACACGCCGTTCTTCAACAACTACCGTCCGCAGTTCTACTTCCGGACGACGGACGTGACCGGCGTGGTGACCCTCCCGCAGGGCACCGAGATGGTCATGCCGGGTGACAACACCACCATGAGCGTTCAGCTGATCCAGCCGATCGCCATGGAGGAGGGCCTGCAGTTCGCCATCCGCGAGGGTGGTCGGACCGTCGGCGCCGGCCAGGTCACCAAGATCAACAAGTAAGACCTTCCGCGGCCCGTGGACCCTCGGGGAGACCCGAGTCCACGGGCCGCACCCCGGTCGAGGGCCGCACGAACCCGTGTGGCATCCTTGACGGGTTGCGCGCGGACGGCGGGCACACGCCAAGCCGGGTCTCCCGGAACTGGAGTGGGCCCCTCGGACGCGCCGACCCCGGATCGACAGGCGACCCCCCCGGGGGGAGCGGTGACCCGGGGACCGGTGTGCGGGTAGTAGGGCGACACGCCCGACCTCGTGGACCGGAGTCCAGAGGGTGAGACCTGAACAGAGCGCGGACGCCCGGTCCGCATCGGATGCCCGAGCCGCAACGGCTTCGCGCGCGTCGGTGCCGGTGGTTGCGACGTAGACCTGGTCGGGGCTCCCCTCGGGGCGGGACACCCGGAGACACCGCCAGCAGCGGCAGGAAGAAGAGGACGACCCACGACCATGGCGGGACAGAAGATCCGCATCAGGCTCAAGGCCTACGACCACGAGGCAATCGACGCGTCTGCTCGCAAGATCGTGGAGACGGTGACGCGCACCGGTGCCCGTGTCGTCGGTCCTGTGCCGCTGCCGACCGAGAAGAACGTGTACTGCGTCATCCGCTCGCCGCACAAGTACAAGGACTCGCGCGAGCACTTCGAGATGCGCACGCACAAGCGGCTGATCGACATCCTCGACCCGACGCCGAAGACGGTCGACGCGCTCATGCGCATCGACCTGCCGGCCAGCGTCGACGTCAACATCCAGTAGGGCACCGATGAGCGACAGGCAGATCACCGGGATCCTGGGCCGGAAGCTCGGGATGACCCAGGTATTCGACGAGAACAACCGGGTGGTTCCGGTCACCGTGGTCCAGGCCGGGCCGAACGTCGTGACCCAGATCCGCTCGCAGGAGAAGGACGGGTACGAGGCGGTCCAGCTCGCCTTCGGCGCCATCGACCCGCGCAAGGTCAACAAGCCGGAGACCGGGCACTTCGCCAAGGCTGGTGTGACCCCGCGCCGCTTCACCGTCGAGCTGCGCACCACGGACGCCGCGACGTACGAGCTCGGCCAGGAGATCACCGCCGAGGCCTTCGAGACCGGCGCCGTGGTCGACGTGGTCGGCACGACCAAGGGCAAGGGCACCGCGGGTGTCATGAAGCGGCACGGCTTCGGCGGTCTGGGCGCCTCGCACGGTACCCAGCGCAAGCACCGCTCCCCGGGTTCCATCGGCGGCTGCGCCACCCCGGGCCGCGTGTTCAAGGGCCTGCGCATGGCCGGCCGCATGGGCGTCGCCCGCCAGACCACGCAGAACCTGAAGATCCACCGCGTCGACGCCGAGCGCGGCCTGCTGCTGATCAAGGGCGCCGTCCCCGGCCCCCGCGGCGGCCTCGTCGTGGTGAAGAGCGCCGCGAAGGGTGGTGCGAAGTGAGCACCGTCGAGGTGAAGGACGCCACGGGCGCCGGCACCGGCAACGTCGAGCTGCCGGACCACGTCTTCGACGTGACCGCCAACGTCCCGCTGATGCACCAGGTCGTCGTGGCCCAGCAGGCCGCGGCCCGCCAGGGCACGCACGACACCAAGACCCGCGGCGAGGTCCGCGGCGGCGGCAAGAAGCCGTACCGCCAGAAGGGCACCGGCCGGGCCCGCCAGGGTTCGACCCGCGCGCCGCAGTTCGCGGGCGGTGGCACCGTCCACGGCCCGACGCCGCGCGACTACAGCCAGCGGACGCCGAAGAAGATGAAGGCCGCCGCCCTGCGCGGTGCGCTGTCGGACCGGGCCCGTGCGGGCCTCGTCCACGTCGTCTCCGGGATCGTCGAGGGGGACACCCCCTCGACGAAGTCCGCCCGCCAGGCCATCGAGGCCGTCGCCGGCGCCGGCACCCGCGTGCTCGCGGTGGTCGACCGGGACGACACGGTGAACCTGCTGAGCCTGCGCAACCTGCCGCAGGTGCACCTCATCGCGCCGGACCAGCTGAACACCTACGACGTGCTGGTCAACGACGCGGTCGTGTTCACGCAGGCCTCGCTCGACGCGTTCCTCGCCGGCCCCATCGCCGTCAAGACGAAGCGTGCCGAGGAGGCTGCCAAGTGATCCCCGACCCGCGCGACATCCTGCTCGCGCCGGTGGTGTCCGAGAAGAGCTACGGGCTGCTCGACGAGAAGCAGTACACGTTCCTGGTGCACCCCGACGCGAACAAGACCCAGATCAAGATCGCCGTGGAGCAGGTGTTCGGGGTCAAGGTCACCAGCGTCAACACGCTGAACCGCCCCGGGAAGCGCAAGCGCTCCCGCACCGGCTACGGCAAGCGCAAGGACACCAAGCGCGCGATCGTCACCCTCTCCGCGGAGAGCAAGGACATCGACGTGTTCGGTGCCCGGGCGAGCTGAGGGAGCGAGCTGACCCATGGGTATCCGTAAGTACAAGCCGACGACTCCCGGCCGCCGCGGTTCCAGTGTCTCCGACTTCGCGGAGATCACCCGGTCCACGCCCGAGAAGTCGCTGATCCGCCCGCTGCACAGCAAGGGCGGCCGCAACGCGCACGGCAAGGTCACCACCCGTCACCAGGGCGGCGGCCACAAGCGCGCGTACCGGCTGATCGACTTCCGGCGCAACGACAAGGACGGCGTCCCGGCCAAGGTCGCGCACATCGAGTACGACCCCAACCGGACGTCCCGCATCGCGCTGCTGCACTACGCGGACGGCGAGAAGCGCTACATCCTCGCGCCGGCGCGGCTCAAGCAGGGCGACAAGGTCGAGGCCGGCCCGAAGGCCGACATCAAGGTCGGCAACAACCTGCCGCTGCGCAACATCCCGACCGGCACCGTGGTGCACGCGATCGAGCTCCGCCCCGGCGGCGGCGCGAAGATCGCCCGCTCCGCCGGCTCGAGCGTGCAGCTGGTGGCGAAGGACGGCCCGTACGCGCAGCTGCGCATGCCGTCCGGCGAGATCCGCAACGTCGACGTGCGCTGCCGCGCCACCGTCGGCGAGGTGGGCAACGCCGAGCACTCCAACATCAACTGGGGCAAGGCCGGCCGCATGCGGTGGAAGGGCAAGCGCCCGACCGTCCGCGGTGTCGCCATGAACCCGGTCGACCACCCGCACGGTGGTGGTGAGGGCAAGACCTCGGGTGGCCGCCACCCGGTGAACCCGGCCGGTAAGCCGGAGGGTCGCACCCGCCGCACCAAGCCGTCCGACAAGTTGATCGTCCGCCGGCGCCGTACCGGCAAGAAGCGCTGAGCAGGGAGGTAAGAGATGCCGCGCAGCCTGAAGAAGGGCCCCTTCGTGGACGACCACCTGCTCAAGAAGGTGGACGCCCTCAACGAGTCCGGCAAGAAGACCGTCATCCGGACCTGGTCCCGACGGTCCACCATCATCCCGGACATGATCGGCCACACGATCGCGGTGCACGACGGCCGCAAGCACGTGCCGGTCTTCGTGTCCGACTCGATGGTCGGCCACAAGCTGGGTGAGTTCGCTCCCACCCGCACGTTCCGTGGCCACATCAAGGACGACCGCAAGGCGCGCAGGCGCTGAGGCGGACCGAGTAGCAGCTAGGAGAGGTGGAGCAACGCATGGCTGACACGGCCAGCACCGCCGACGCCGCGCTCGAGCCCGCTCGTGCGCGTGCGAAGGCCCGGTTCGTGCGGATGTCGCCGACGAAGTGCCGGCGCGTCGTGGACCTGGTCCGCGGCCTGCCGGTGAGCGAGGCGCTCGCGATCCTGCGGTACTCGCCGCAGGCCGCCGCCGAGCCGGTGGCCAAGGTCGTGGCGAGCGCCGCGGCCAACGCCGAGAACAACCTCGACCTGGACCCGGAGACCCTCGTGGTCGCCACGGCCATGGTCGACGAGGGCCCGACGCTCAAGCGCATCCGGCCGCGCGCCCAGGGGCGGGCGTACCGGATCCGCAAGCGGACGAGCCACATCACCATCGAGGTCGAGTCCGTGCCGCAGAAGGCCGGCCGCGCCCGTGGTGCGAAGGGGAGGGCCCGCTGATGGGGCAGAAGATCAACCCGCACGGCTTCCGCCTGGGCATCACCACGGACTGGAAGTCGCGCTGGTACGCCGACAAGCAGTACGCGGAGTACGTGAAGGAGGACGTCGAGATCCGTCGCATGCTCTCCAAGGGCATGGAGCGGGCCGGCATCTCCAAGGTCGAGATCGAGCGGACCCGGGACCGCGTGCGGGTGGACATCCACACCGCCCGCCCGGGCATCGTGATCGGGCGCCGCGGCGCCGAGGCCGACCGCATCCGCGGCAACCTCGAGAAGCTGACCAAGAAGCAGGTCCAGCTCAACATCCTCGAGGTCAAGAACTCCGAGTCGGACGCGCAGCTCGTGGCGCAGGGCGTCGCCGAGCAGCTGTCCAACCGCGTGGCCTTCCGCCGCGCGATGCGCAAGGCCATCCAGTCGGCCATGCGCTCGCCGCAGGTGAAGGGCATCCGCGTGCAGTGCTCCGGCCGCCTCGGCGGCGCGGAGATGTCGCGCTCGGAGTTCTACCGCGAGGGTCGCGTCCCGCTGCACACGCTGCGCGCGGACATCGACTACGGCCTGTTCGAGGCCCGGACCACGTTCGGCCGGATCGGCGTGAAGGTCTGGATCTACAAGGGCGACGTCGTCGGCGGCCGCCGGGAGAACGCTCCCGCCGCCGAGGCGCCGGGCCGCGGCCCGCGTCGCGAGCGGCCGGCCCGTCGTCGCTCGGGCGCCTCGGGCACGACCGCGACGAGCACGGACGCCGGGCGCGCCGCCGCCCGCGCCGACGCTCCTGGCAACGAGGGTGGGGTCGCGACGATCGAGGCCGACCAGGCCGCGCAGTCGTCGGGCCAGCAGACCGGTGGGGAGGCCTGAGTCATGCTGATCCCCCGCAAGGTGAAGCACCGCAAGCAGCACCGCCCGCACCGGACGGGGCTGTCGACCGGTGGCACGCGGGTCACGTTCGGTGACTTCGGGATCCAGGCGCTGGAGCCCGCCTACGTCACCAACCGGCAGATCGAGTCGGCGCGTATCGCGATCAACCGGCACATCCGCCGTGGCGGCAAGGTGTGGATCAACGTCTTCCCGGACCGCCCCCTGACCAAGAAGCCCGCCGAGACCCGCATGGGTTCCGGCAAGGGTTCGCCCGAGAAGTGGGTGACCAACGTGAAGCCCGGCCGGGTGCTCTTCGAGATGAGCTACCCGAACGAGGCCACCGCGCGTGAGGCCCTGCGCCGGGCCATCCACAAGCTGCCCATGAAGTGCCGGATCGTGACCCGTGAGGGTGGTGACATCTGATGGCGGCCACCACTGCTGCCGAGCTGCGTGAGCTGACCGACGAGGAGCTCGTGCTGCGGGTCAAGGAGGCCAAGGAGGAGCTGTTCAACCTCCGCTTCCAGATGGCGACCGGGCAGCTGGACAACAACCGGCGGCTGCGTACCGTCCGGCACGACATCGCGCGGATCTACACGGTCATGCGCGAGCGCGAGCTGGGCCTCTCGGCCGCCCCGAGCGACAACGAGGGCGCGGCATGAGCGACAAGAGCACGCGCGGGGAGCGGAAGGTCCGCGAGGGCCTGGTCGTGTCCGACAAGATGGACAAGACGATCGTGGTCACCCTCGAGGACCGCGTGAAGCACCCGCTGTACGGCAAGGTCATCCGGCGGACCAGCAAGGTCAAGGCGCACGACGAGGCCAACACGGCCGGCGTCGGCGACCGCGTCCGGCTGATGGAGACCCGGCCGCTGTCCGCCACCAAGCGGTGGCGGCTGGTCGAGATCCTGGAGAAGGCGAAGTGATCCAGCAGGAGTCGCGGCTGCGCGTCGCCGACAACACCGGTGCCAAGGAGATCCTGTGCATCCGGGTGCTGGGCGGTTCGGCGCGGCGCTACGCGGGGATCGGCGACACGATCGTCGCCACCGTCAAGGACGCGATCCCCGCGGCCGGCGTGAAGCGCGGTGACGTCGTCAAGGCGGTCATCGTGCGCACGGTCAAGGAGAAGCGCCGCCCGGACGGCAGCTACATCCGGTTCGACGAGAACGCCGCGGTCCTGATCAAGGACAACGGCGAGCCGCGGGGGACCCGCATCTTCGGCCCGGTCGGTCGCGAGCTCCGCGACCGGCGGTTCATGAAGATCATCTCCCTCGCTCCGGAGGTGCTCTAGAACATGAAGGTCAAGAAGGGCGACACGGTCCTCGTCATCGCCGGCAAGGACAAGGGCGCGAAGGGCAAGGTCATCCAGGCCTACCCGGACCGCGACCGCGTCCTCGTCGAGGGCGTGAACCGCATCAAGAAGCACACGCGGGTGAGCCAGAACCAGCGGGGCGCGCAGTCCGGCGGGATCGTCACCCAGGAGGCGCCCATCCACGTCTCGAACGTGATGGTCGTCGACTCCGACGGCAACCCGACCCGCGTCGGGAAGAAGCTCGTCGAGTCCGAGGACGGCGGCAAGGCCAGGCGCGTCCGGATCTCCCGCAAGTCCGGGAAGGAGATCTGAGATGACCACTGCCGAGAAGGTCACCCCGCGCCTCAAGCAGCGCTACGTCGACGAGATCAAGGGCGAGCTGCAGAAGCAGTTCTCCTACGGCAACGTCATGCAGATCCCCGGCGTCGTGAAGGTCGTCGTGAACATGGGCGTCGGCGACGCCGCCCGTGACTCGAAGCTGATCGACGGCGCGGTCCGCGACCTGGCCACCATCACCGGCCAGAAGCCGCAGGTCCGCCGGGCCACCAAGTCCATCGCGCAGTTCAAGCTGCGCGAGGGCATGCCGATCGGCGCGAAGGTCACCCTGCGCAACGACCGGATGTGGGAGTTCCTGGACCGGCTGCTGACGATCGCGCTGCCGCGTATCCGCGACTTCCGCGGCCTCTCGCCCAACCAGTTCGACGGGCGGGGCAACTACACGTTCGGTCTCACGGAGCAGTCCATGTTCCACGAGATCGACCCGGACTCGATCGACCGGCCGCGTGGCATGGACATCACCGTCGTGACCACGGCGACCACGGACGAGGAAGGCCGGGCGCTCCTGCGCCAGCTCGGCTTCCCCTTCAAGGAGAACTGAGAGATGGCGAAGAAGGCGCTGGTCATCAAGGCGGCCAAGACCCCCAAGTTCAAGGTCCGCGGCTACACCCGCTGCCAGAAGTGCGGGCGTCCGCGCGCGGTCCTGCGCAAGTTCGGCCTCTGCCGGGTGTGCGTGCGCGAGATGGCGCACGCCGGCGAGCTGCCGGGCGTCAACAAGAGCAGCTGGTAACCACCGAGCTGCAGTTTCGTTCGCCGCAGGCCCCCCGGGAGTACGGGGGGAACCACGGCGGGAAAGAGACACCGACATGACGATGACCGATCCGATCGCAGACATGCTCACGCGTCTGCGGAACGCGAACTCGGCCTATCACGACCGGGTCGTGATGCCGCACTCCAAGCTGAAGGTCGCCATTGCGGAGATCCTGCAGAAGGAGGGCTACATCGCGAGCCACCACACCGAGGACGCCGAGGTCGGCAAGTCCCTGGTGATCGAGCTCAAGTACGGGCGCAACCGCGAGCGCAGCATCGCCGGCCTGCGCCGGGTCTCGAAGCCGGGCCTGCGGGTCTACGCGAAGTCGACCAACCTGCCGCGCGTCCTCGGCGGCCTGGGCATCGCGGTCATCTCGACCAGCCAGGGCCTCCTCACGGACAAGCAGGCCTACCGGAACGGCGTGGGCGGGGAAGTCCTCGCCTACGTCTGGTGAGAAGGGAGTAGAGCGATGTCCCGCATCGGGAAGCTGCCGATCACCGTTCCGTCCGGCGTCGACGTGACCATCGACGGCCGCACGGTCACCGTCAAGGGCCCGAAGGGCACCCTGTCGCACACCGTCATCTCGCCGATCACGGTCGAGCGCGGCGACGACGGCGCGGTCCTGGTCAAGCGGCCGGACGACGAGCGGAAGACCAAGGCCTACCACGGCCTGTCCCGGACGCTCATCAACAACCTCGTCGAGGGCGTCACCAAGGGCTACGAGAAGAAGCTCGAGATCGTCGGCGTCGGTTACCGCGTCGCGCTCAAGGGCAACTCGCTGGAGTTCGCGCTCGGCTTCAGCCACCCCGTCGTCGTCCAGGCGCCGGAGGGCATCACGTTCGCCGTCGAGTCGCCCACCAAGTTCTCGGTGGCCGGCATCGACAAGCAGCTGGTGGGCGAGACCGCGGCGAACATCCGCAAGATCCGCAAGCCGGAGCCCTACAAGGGCAAGGGCGTGCGGTACGCCGGCGAGAACGTCCGCCGCAAGGTCGGGAAGACGGGTAAGTAAGCCATGGCCGACACGATTTCTGCGAACGCGAAGAAGCGCACCGCCTCGCGGGTGTCCGCCACCCGCCGCAAGGGGCTGGCCCGCCGGCACGCCCGGCTGCGCAAGAAGATCAGCGGGACGCCGGCGCGTCCGCGGCTGGCGGTCAAGCGCAGCTCGCGCCACGTGCACGTGCAGCTGATCGACGACGTCGCGGGCCACACGCTGGCCTCCGCCTCGTCGCTCGACGCCGACGTGCGTGCGCTCGAGGGCGACAAGAAGGCCAAGGCCGCCAAGGTCGGCGAGCTCATCGCCGACCGGGCCAAGGCCGCCGGCGTCGAGGCCGTCGTGTTCGACCACGGTGGCTTCGGCTACCACGGCCGGATCGCGGCGCTGGCCGACGCCGCCCGCGAGGGAGGCCTGAAGTTCTGATGCAGACCAACGAGATGGAAGGGACCGTCTGATGCCGGGACGTACGCGGCGCGAGGGCGGTGGCCCGGGCGGTAACGACCGCCGGGACCGCCGCGACGGTGGCCGTGGCGGGGCGGCCCAGGACAAGACCCCGTACATCGAGCGACTCGTCACGATCAACCGCGTGGCCAAGGTCGTGAAGGGTGGTCGTCGCTTCAGCTTCACCGCCCTCATGATCGTCGGCGACGGCGACGGCCTGGTCGGCGTGGGCTACGGCAAGGCCAAGGAGGTGCCGGCCGCGATCGCCAAGGGTGTCGAGGAGGCGAAGAAGAACTTCTTCCGCGTCCCCCGCATCGGCGGCACGATCGTGCACCGCGTCCAGGGCGAGGCGGCCGCGGGCGTGGTCATGCTCCGCCCGGCCAGCCCCGGTACCGGTGTCATCGCCGGCGGCCCGGTGCGCGCCGTCCTGGAGTGCGCGGGCATCCACGACGTCCTGTCGAAGTCGCTGGGCAGCGACAACGCGATCAACATCGTGCACGCCACGGTGGACGCGCTGAAGCAGATCCAGCGGCCCGAGGAGGTGGCGGCCCGTCGCGGTCTGCCGCTCGAGGACGTCGCGCCCGCCCAGATGCTGCGGGCCCGCGCCGAGGCCGCCCAGGCTGCGAGGGCGTGAGCACCATGGCCGACAAGAAGCTGAAGGTCACGCAGGTCCGCTCCGCCATCGGCGGCAAGGCGAACCAGCGTGAGTCGCTGAAGGCCCTCGGCCTGCGCAAGATCCGCCAGTCCCAGGAGTGGCCGGACACGCAGCAGGTCCGTGGACTCATCAACACCGTGCGTCACCTGGTGACCGTGGAGGAGGTGTCCTGATGAGCGAGACGATCAAGGTTCACCACCTGCGGCCGGCGCCCGGCGCCAAGACCGCGAAGACCCGTGTCGGTCGCGGTGAGGGCAGCAAGGGCAAGACCGCCGGTCGCGGTACCAAGGGCACGAAGGCCCGCAAGACCGTGCCGTCCGCCTTCGAGGGCGGGCAGATGCCGCTGCACATGCGGCTGCCCAAGCTCAAGGGCTTCAAGAACCGGTTCCGGACCGAGTACCAGGTCGTGAACGTCGGCGACCTGGCCACCCTGTTCCCGCAGGGCGGCGAGGTGACCCCCGAGGCCCTCGCCGAGGCCGGCGCCGTCCGCAAGGGCAAGCCGGTCAAGGTCCTCGGCACCGGGGACCTCGACGGTGTGGCACTCACCGTCAGCGCCCACGCCTTCTCCGGCTCCGCCAAGGAGAAGATCGCGGCCGCGGGTGGCACCGCCACCGAGCTCTGACCTGTCCACGACAGGGCTTCACCCGGCGACGCCGTCCGAGCGGCCCGCCCCCGGCGAGGGGCGGCCGAGCGGGCGGCGTCGTCGCTGTTAGAGTCGTCTTCCGCCCAGGCCGTCGACGCACGGACCGTGCGGGCAGCAGACCAGGAGGATCACCGAGGTGCTCAGCGCTTTCCGGGCGGCCCTCACGACCCCGGATCTCCGGAAGAAGATCCTCTTCACCCTCGGGGTCGTGGCCGTCTACCGGCTCGGGGCGAACATCCCGTCGCCCGGCGTGTCCTACCCGAACGTGCAGGAGTGCATCCGGCAGGTCGAGGGCAGCGACAACGCGGGCATCTACTCGCTCATCAACCTGTTCTCGGGCGGCGCGCTCCTGCAGCTGTCGATCCTGGCCCTCGGGATCATGCCGTACATCACGGCGTCGATCATCATCCAGCTGCTCACCGTGGTCATCCCGCGGTTCGAGGTGCTGAAGAAGGAGGGCCAGTCCGGGCAGGCCAAGCTCACGCAGTACACCCGCTACCTCACGATCGCGCTGGCGATCCTGCAGGCCACGGGGATCGTGGCGCTGGCCGACCGCGGCGCGCTGCTGGGCAACTGCGACCGGCCGATCATCCCGGACTCGAACGTCTTCTCCCTGGCGATCATCGTCATCGTCATGACGGCGGGCACGGCGATCGTCATGTGGCTGGGCGAGCAGGTCACGGAGAAGGGCATCGGCAACGGCATGTCGTTGCTGATCTTCGCCTCGATCGCGCACCGGATCCCGGCCGAGGGCAAGAACATCCTCGACAACGGCGGCCCGCTGGTCTTCGCGGGCGTCTGCGTGTTCGGCCTCGCCATCATCGTCAGCGTCGTGTTCGTCGAGCAGGGCCAGCGCCGCATCCCGGTGCAGTACGCCAAGCGCATGGTCGGGCGGCGGATGTACGGCGGCACGTCCACGTACCTGCCGCTGAAGGTGAACCAGGCCGGCGTCATCCCGGTGATCTTCGGCAGCTCGCTGCTGTACCTGCCGGACCTCGTCTCCCGGCTGCTCGGCAACGAGGGCGGTGCCTTCCAGCAGTTCGTCCAGACCTACCTGGTCGACCAGTCCAACTGGTTGCACATCACCCTGTACGTCGCGCTGATCATCTTCTTCACGTACTTCTACGTCGGCATCACCTTCAACCCGGAGGAACGGGCCGACGAGATGAAGAAGTTCGGGGGCTTCATCCCGGGCATCCGACCGGGCCGCCCGACGGCCGAGTACCTGAACTTCGTGCTCAGCCGCATCACCCTGCCGGGATCGCTCTACCTGGGCATCATCGCCGTCCTGCCGAACTTCTTCCTCGGTATCACGGGCAGCGGGCAGAACCAGAACTTCCCCTTCGGCGGCACCGCCGTACTGATCATGGTCGGGGTCGGGCTGGACACCGTGAAGCAGATCGAGAGCCAGCTGATGCAGCGGAACTACGAGGGTTTCCTGCGTTAGAGTCGGTGCAGAGGGCCTTGTTCGACGGGCCGTCGAAGATGCAGTATCGACGCCTCGGCGAACGGGCCCTCCAGCCCGACGGTCCCGCCGGGGGTCACCTCGTTCGTCGCCGGAGCAGGCGGCAGAGCAGAAGAGAGCAGGGAGGTCGGGTTCCAAGTGCGACTCGTTCTTGTCGGTCCGCCGGGCGCGGGTAAGGGGACGCAGGCCGAGCGCCTGGCCCAGCAGCTGGACGTCCCCCACATCTCGACGGGGGACCTGTTCCGGGCGAACCTGAAGGACGAGACGCCGCTCGGCCTCGAGGCGAAGTCGTACATGGATGCCGGCAACCTCGTGCCGGACTCCGTCACCGTCGCGATGGTGAAGGACCGCCTCGCGGACCCGGACGCCGCGAAGGGCTTCATCCTCGACGGCTTCCCGCGGACGGTGCCGCAGGCGGACGCGCTCTCCGGGATCCTGGCCGAGTACGGTGTCGAGCTCGACGCCGTCGTCGAGTTCCAGGTGGACGACGAGGTCGTCGTGCAGCGGCTGCTCGGCCGCGGTCGGTCGGACGACAACGAAGAGGTCATCCGCAACCGGCAGCAGGTGTACCGGGACGAGACGGCCCCGCTGCTGCGCTACTACGCGGACCGGCTCGTCACGGTCGACGCCGTCGGCGAGGTCCCCGAGATCACCGACCGGGTGACCAGCGCACTCGAGGCACGCAAGTAACGGACGCGATCGACGGGAGGCCCGCATGACCGGCAGGAAGGGCGGCGTGCGCGGCGCGATCGCACGGCTGCGGGGGCGGGACATCGAGCTCAAGGATCCGGCCGAGATCGAGGCCATGCGGGCGGCGGGCGCCGTGGTGGCCGCCGCGCTGGCGGCGGTCGCCGACCTCGCCAAGCCGGGGGTCTCCACGGCCGAGCTGGACGCGCTGGCGGAGCAGGTCATCCGCGACGCCGGCGCCGTTCCCTCCTTCAAGGGCTACCACGGGTTCCCGGCGAGCATCTGCGCGTCGGTGAACGAGCAGATCGTCCACGGCATCCCGTCGCCGACCCAGGTGCTGGCCGACGGGGACCTGGTGTCGGTGGACTGCGGCGCGATCCTCGACGGCTGGCACGGCGACTCCGCCGTCACGCTGGCCGTCGGGGAGGTCTCGCCCGCGCACCTCGCGCTGTCCAAGGCGTGCGAGGGCGCGATGTGGGCGGGGATCGAGGCCGTGCGGCCCGGCGGCCGGCTCACGGACATCTCCTACGCGATCCAGGAGGCCTGCCGCGCCGCCGCGGTCGCGGACCGGGCGGACTACGGGATCGTCGCCGAGTACGGCGGGCACGGCATCGGCACGTCGATGCACATGGACCCGTTCCTCCCCAACCACGGCGAGCCGGGGCACGGCCCCAGGCTCCGCCCCGGGATGGCCCTCGCGATCGAGCCGATGCTCACCGCGGGCGACCCGGAGACCCGCGAGCTCGAGGACGGCTGGACCGTCGTGACCGAGCACGGCGGGCGGGCCGTGCACTGGGAGCACACCGTCGCCGTCACCGAGGACGGCTACAGCGTCCTCACCCTCCCCGCCTGACCCCAGCCCCCGGCCTCCCGCCCGGTTCCGGCCCCGCGGTCCGGTCGGCCGGGAACCGCCCGGTCGGGCAGGGTCTCGTAATGATCCGGAGAGGACCTTTCCGCGCTCCGCTGGACTAGGTTCCTCGCATGAGTGCTGATGCCGCAGAGCAGCGGCCCCCGGGAGCGACCGTGGGCGTGCCCCGCGAGTCGGGCTCCGGTGAGCGTCGCGTCGCGCTGGTGCCGAAGGTCGTGGAGCGACTCCGGTCGAAGAACGTGTCGGTGGTCGTCGAGTCCGGGGCCGGGCTGGGCGCCCTGATCCCCGACGAGCTGTACGTCGAGGCGGGCGCGACCATCGGCGACCCGTGGTCGTGCGACGTGGTCGTGAAGGTCGCCCCGCCGACGGCGGAGGAGATCGGCCGGCTCCGCCCGGGTTCCACGCTGATCGGCTTCCTCGCCCCGCTGACGTCACCCGACACGACCGCGGCGCTGCGCGAGGCCGGGGTCACGGCGTTCGCGATGGAGTCGATCCCGCGGATCTCGCGGGCGCAGTCGATGGACGCGCTGTCCTCGCAGGCGAACGTGGCCGGCTACAAGGCGGTGCTGCTCGCGGCGGAGCGCTCGACCCGGTTCTTCCCGATGCTGACCACGGCAGCGGGCACGGTGAAGCCGGCGACCGCGCTGGTCCTCGGCGTGGGCGTGGCCGGGCTGCAGGCGTTGGCCACGGCGAAGCGGCTCGGCGCCCGCACCACCGGCTACGACGTGCGCCCGGAGGTGGCCGACCAGGTGCGCTCCCTGGGGGCGCAGTGGCTGGACCTGGGCATCGACGCGGCCGGCGAGGGCGGCTACGCCCGCGAGCTGACCGAGGCGGAGCGGGCCGAGCAGCAGAAGCGGCTCGAGGAGGCCATCACCGGCTTCGACGTCGTGATCACCACGGCGCTGGTGCCCGGGCGCACGGCACCGACCCTGGTCACGGCGAAGGCGGTGGAGGGGATGAAGCCCGGCAGCGTCGTCGTCGACCTGGCGGGGGAGGCCGGCGGCAACTGCGAGCTCACCGAGCCGGGCGAGGTCGTCGTCAAGCACGACGTCACCATCGCCTCGCCGCTGAACCTGCCGGCCGGGATGCCCGAGCACGCGTCGGAGCTCTACGCCCGCAACGTCTCGGCCCTGCTCGAACTGATGCTCGACGACGGCGGCGCCGTGGCGCCGGACTGGTCGGACGAGGTCCTGGCGAAGTCCTGCGTGACGCGAGAGGCGGAGTGATGCAGAGCGGGTCCCTGCTGGCGAACATCGCGATCCTGGTGCTGGCCGGGTTCGTCGGGTTCGCGGTCATCTCGAAGGTGCCGAACACGCTGCACACGCCGCTGATGTCCGGCACGAACGCGATCCACGGGATCGTGCTGCTCGGCGGGCTGATCGTGCTCGGCGAGCTGGAGAACCCGTCGGTGCTCGACGCGGTCATCCTGGTCGTGGCGATCGCCTTCGGCATGATCAACGTGGTCGGTGGTTTCCTGGTCACCGACCGGATGCTGGGCATGTTCAAGGCCAAGCCCGCCGAGAAGGTGTCGGCCGGCGAGTCCGAGGGTGCTTCGGGCAACGGCCGGGTGAAGCGGTGAACGCGGCGCTGCTGGACGTCCTCGTCCCGATCCTCTACATCATCGCGTTCGCCCTGTTCATCTACGGTCTGATGGGCCTGACGGGGCCGAAGACGGCGGTGCGCGGCAACAAGATCGCCGCGTTCGGCATGCTGATCGCGGTCGTCGCAACGCTGCTGCGGGTGCACCACAACTGGCTGCTGATCGTGATCGGCCTGGTCGTCGGCGCCGTGCTGGGCGTGCCGTCGGCGCGGCAGGTGAAGATGACCGCGATGCCGCAGATGGTGGCGCTGTTCAACGGCGTCGGCGGCGGGGCGGTCGCGCTCATCGCCTGGTCGGAGTTCCGCACGTCCGACGGCTTCCTCGACACCGCGACCTACGTCGTCGTCGCCTCGCTGTTCGCCGCGATCGTCGGCTCGGTGTCCTTCTGGGGCTCGCTGATCGCCTTCGGCAAGCTGCAGGAGATCCTGCCGGGCCGGCCGATGGGGCTGGGCAGGGCGCAGCAGGCCGTCAACGCGCTGCTCCTCGTCGCCGCGATCGCCTGCGCGGTGGTCGCCGGGCTCGGCGGGGTGCCCCAGCTGTGGATCATCCTCGTGCTGGTGCTGGCCGCCGTGCTCGGCGTGATGGTGGTGCTGCCGATCGGCGGCGCGGACATGCCCGTGGTGATCTCGTTGCTCAACGCGCTGACCGGGCTCTCGGCGGCGGCCGCCGGCCTCGCGCTGGACAACACGGCGATGATCGTGGCCGGCATGATCGTCGGCGCCTCCGGTTCGATCCTGACCAACCAGATGGCCGTGGCGATGAACCGGACCATCCCGGCCATCGTCGCCGGCGGGTTCGGCGGCACGGCGCTGGCCGCGTCGGACGACGGCGTGGAGCGGACCGTGAAGTCGACCTCGGCCTCGGACGCGGCGATCCAGATGGCGTACGCGTCGCAGGTGATCGTGGTGCCGGGCTACGGGATGGCGGTCGCCCAGGCCCAGCACGCGGTCAAGGACATGGCCAAGCTGCTCGAGGCGAAGGGCGTGGAGGTCAAGTACGCCATCCACCCCGTCGCCGGCCGCATGCCGGGGCACATGAACGTGCTGCTGGCCGAGGCGGACGTCGCCTACGACGCGCTCAAGGAGATGGACGAGATCAACGACGAGTTCGCCCGCACTGACGTCACGCTCGTCATCGGGGCCAACGACGTCACCAACCCGGCGGCGCGCAACGACCCCAGCTCGCCCATCCACGGCATGCCGATCCTCAACGTCGACGAGTCGCGCACCGTCATCGTGCTCAAGCGCTCGATGAACAGCGGCTTCGCCGGCATCGACAATCCGCTCTTCTACGCCGAGCGCACCTCGATGCTCTTCGGCGACGCCAAGAAGTCCGTCATGGAGGTGACCGAGGAGCTCAAGGCCCTCTGACCCTCGGCACGACCGGCACTCTCGCTCAGTAGGTATGAGCGAGAGTGCCGTTCGCTCAGTAGGAGTGAGCGGGAGTGCCGATCGCTCCTCAGGTGGGGGTCGGGGCGGGGTCGAGGGGGTGGGCGAGCTCGTCGCGGTGCAGGCGCCAGCCCACGATCGCGGCCACCGCGAGCAGCACGGGCGCCAGGCCGGCGACGGCGAAGGTGGCCGGGATGCCGATCGTCTCGCCGACCGGCCCGGCCAGCGCGGTGGAGACCGGCATCAGGGCCAGCGAGACGAAGAAGTCCAGGCTCGAGACCCGGCCGAGCAGGTGCGGCGGGACGCGGCGCTGCAGCAGCGTCCCCCAGATCACCATGGCCGCGCCGTGCGCCGCCCCGACCACGCCGACGATCGCGCCCATGACCCACAACCGGTTCGTGAACCCGATGGCGGCCAGCGGCACCCCGCCGACGCCCCACAGCAGGATCATGAGCGTGAGGTACCGGCGCGGCATCCGGCCGGCCGAGGCGATCAGCGACCCGGCCGCGCCGCCCAGCCCGAACGCGGCCAGGACCAGCGCGTACCCGCCCGGTCCGCTCGCCGTCTGATCGCGGACGGCGAAGGGCAGCAGCACCTCGATCGGGCCGATCACCACCAGCACCAGCAGCACCGCGAAGGCGAGTGTGGCGAAGAGCCAGCCGGTGCGCAGCAGGTAGGCGAAGCCCTCGCGCAGGTCCGCGAGCACCGAGCTGCGTTCGCGCTCCTCGTCGACCGAGAGCGGCACCCGCATGGCCAGCAGGGGTAGCAGGGCGAGCAGGTACCCCGCGGCCGCACCGCCCAGCGCGACACCCGGACCGAACGCGGCGACCAGGCCGCCGGCCAGCGCCGGGCCGGCGGCGTACATGGCGACCGGTCGCAGGACGCCCTCGAGACCGTTGGCGGCCAGCAGCTCGTCGGCCGGCAGCAGGGTCGGCAGGATCGCCGAGTACGCCGGGTAGAAGAAGGCCTCGGCCGCACCGACCACGAACGCGATCAGGGCCAGGTGCCACAGCCGCAGGCCGCCGGTCACCGCCAGCGCGGCGGCGAGGCCGGCCATCACGAGCCGGACGGTCTCGACCAGCCGGAGCAGCAGCCGTCGGGAGACCCGGTCGGCCGCCACCCCGCCCAGCAGCACGCTCGTCAGCAGCCCGGTGGCCGCGGCCGCGGAGACCAGGGACAGGTCGGACGGCCCGCCGCCCAGGGCGATCACCTGGTAGACCAGCGCGACGATCCACAGCCCGCTCGCGAACAGCGACGCGGCCATCGACGCCGCGAGCATGCCGTAGTCGCGGTGCCGGAAGGGCCGCAGCGGCCGCGGCAGGCGGCGCTGCGGGACGGATGCCGAACCGGTGCTCACAGGGCATACTGGAGCACCTGCACCGGGGTTCAGGTCAACCGGATTGCGGACGAAGCGGACAGCGGCGCGGGGCCGGGCGGCCCCGCGCGCGTACCCCATGTGCCGGTGCCTGTAAAGCACACGTACACTGGGTCCTCGGCGCGCCGTGTGGCGCCGGTTCCGGTCGTGCGCATCCGCACCCTTCGGTCCCGTCCCCGCCCCGTGGTGCGCCTGCGGTACCAGCAGTACAGCACGACGAAGCACAGTCACCTGTCACGGAACGCGGAGGACATGGCCAAGAAGGACGGGGCGATCGAGGTCGAGGGCCGGGTCGTCGAACCCCTGCCGAACGCGATGTTCCGCGTGGAGCTGGAGAACGGGCACCGGGTCCTCGCGCACATCAGCGGGAAGATGCGGCAGCACTACATCCGGATCCTCCCCGAGGACCGGGTGGTCGTGGAGCTCTCTCCCTACGACCTCTCCCGCGGCCGCATCGTCTACCGCTACAAGTGAACATCCGGGGGCTCCGCCCCCGGAACCCCCCGATCTGTGGTCACCACAGCGAGGACGGGCAGGAAAAAAGATCCCGCCGGGAAGGCTCCGCCTCCCGGCAGACAGCAGAAGGACCGGACGTGAAGGTCAAGCCGAGCGTCAAGCCGATCTGCGACAAGTGCAAGGTGATCCGCCGTCACGGGCGGGTCATGGTGATCTGCGAGAACCTGCGCCACAAGCAGCGCCAGGGCTGATCACCGCGCTCGTCGCGGAGGAGCGTTAGCTCACCAGAGGAACCCGACGGACCTGCCGCGCCGGTCGAGGCGCGGTGACACCCCCGGTACCGGGCCGGGGCCCCGAGGACGAGTCACCCGGGGACGGCCGTCGGGAGTACCCGGCACGACAAGGAGACACCAGCCGCATGGCACGACTCTCAGGTGTCGACCTCCCCCGCGACAAGCGGATGGAGATCGCGCTGACCTACATCTACGGGATCGGGCGGTCGCGTTCGCTCGAGATCCTGGCCGCCACGGGCATCAGCCCGGACCTGCGCTCGCGGGACCTGACCGACGAGCAGCTGGCCTCGCTGCGCGAGTACATCGAGAACAGCTTCCGCGTCGAGGGCGACCTGCGCCGTGAGGTGCAGGCCGACATCCGCCGGAAGATCGAGATCGGCTGCTACCAGGGCATCCGGCACCGTCGTGGGCTCCCGGTCCGCGGCCAGCGCACCAAGACCAACGCGCGCAGCCGGAAGGGCCCGAAGAAGACCGTGGCCGGCAAGAAGAAGGCAGGTAAGAAGTAATGCCGCCCCGCACCCGTGGCGCGGCCGGACCCAAGAAGGTCCGCCGCAAGGAGAAGAAGAACGTCGCGCACGGCCACGCGCACATCAAGAGCACCTTCAACAACACGATCGTGTCCATCACGGACCCGACCGGTGCCGTGATCGCGTGGGCCTCCGCCGGCCACGTGGGCTTCAAGGGCTCGCGCAAGTCGACGCCGTTCGCGGCGCAGATGGCCGCGGAGAACGCCGCCCGCAAGGCCGCCGAGCACGGCATGAAGAAGGTCGACGTCTTCGTGAAGGGCCCGGGCTCGGGCCGCGAGACCGCGATCCGCTCGCTGCAGGCCGCCGGCCTCGAGGTCGGCACCATCTCCGACGTCACCCCCCAGCCGCACAACGGATGCCGCCCGCCCAAGCGGCGCCGGGTCTGAGTGGGAAGGGAGTAACAACTCATGGCTCGTTACACCGGCCCCATGACCCGCAAGTCCCGCCGGCTGAAGGTCGACCTCGTCGGCGGCGACCAGGCGTTCGAGCGCCGTCCCTACCCGCCCGGCCAGCACGGCCGGATCCGGATCAAGGAGACGGAGTACCTCCTGCAGATGCAGGAGAAGCAGAAGGCGCGCTTCGCCTACGGCGTGCTGGAGAAGCAGTTCCGTTCGTACTACGAGGAGGCGCACCGCCGTCCCGGCAAGACCGGTGACGAGCTGCTCCAGATCCTCGAGTCGCGCCTGGACAACGTCGTGTACCGGGCGGGCCTGGCCCGCACCCGGCGCATGGCGCGCCAGCTGGTGAACCACGGGCACTTCCTGGTCAACGGCCAGAAGGTGAACATCCCCAGCTTCCGCGTCTCGCAGTACGACATCATCGACGTCCGGCCGAAGAGCCTGGGCTTGGACCCGTTCGTGATCGCCAAGGAGACCCTCGGCGACCGTCCGGTCCCGGCCTGGCTCCAGGTCGTCCCGGCGACCCTGCGGATCCTCGTGCACCAGCTCCCGGAGCGGGCGCAGATCGACACGCAGGTCACCGAGCAGCTGATCGTCGAGCTCTACTCGAAGTAATCCCCTTCGGGTCGGACGCTCGTCGGTTCTCCTGCTCGTCCCCCCGCCCTGCAGTGGGGCGGGGGGCTCACTGCGACATCAAATGGTGGGTGTCGCGGCACACTAAGGAGACACACCAGTGCTGATCTCTCAGCGCCCCACCCTGACCGAGGACTCGGTCACCGAGACCCGCTCCCGGTTCGTCATCGAGCCGCTCGAGCCCGGCTTCGGCTACACGCTGGGCAACTCGCTCCGGCGCACCCTGCTGTCCTCCATCCCGGGGGCGGCGGTGACCAGCATCCGCATCGACGGCGTGCTGCACGAGTTCACCACCGTGCCCGGCGTGAAGGAGGACGTCACCGACATCATCCTCAACCTCAAGGAGCTGGTCGTCAGCTCCGAGGAGGACGAGCCGGTGACGATGTACCTGCGCAAGCAGGGCCCGGGCGCGGTCACCGCGGGGGACATCGTCCCGCCGGCCGGTGTCACCGTGCACAACCCGGACCTGCACATCGCCACGCTCAACGACAAGGGCCGGCTCGAGGTCGAGCTCGTCGTCGAGCGGGGTCGCGGCTACGTGCCGGCGATGCAGAACAAGGCCACCGGCGCCGAGATCGGCCGGATCCCGGTCGACTCGATCTACTCGCCGGTCCTCAAGGTGACCTACAAGGTCGAGGCCACCCGTGTCGAGCAGCGCACGGACTTCGACAAGCTCGTGCTGGACGTCGAGACCAAGCCGAGCATCGGTCCGCGGGACGCCCTGGCGTCGGCGGGCAAGACCCTTGTCGAGCTGTTCGGCCTCGCGCGCGAGCTGAACGTCGACGCCGAGGGCATCGAGATCGGTCCGTCGCCGCAGGAGGCGGACACCATCGCGGCCTTCGCGATGCCGATCGAGGAGCTCGACCTCACCGTCCGCTCCTACAACTGCCTCAAGCGCGAGGGCATCCACACCGTGGGTGAGCTCGTCGGGCGCAGCGAGGCGGACCTGCTGGACATCCGCAACTTCGGTGCGAAGTCGATCGACGAGGTCAAGATGAAGCTCGTCGGCCTCGGCCTCGCGCTCAAGGACAGCCCGCCCGGGTTCGACCCGTCTGCGGCTGCCTCGGACTACGGGACCGACACCGGCGGCTACGACGCCGACCCGTTCTCCGACGACGGCCAGGACTACGCAGAAACGGAGCAGTTGTAGCCATGCCTCAGCCCACCAAGGGGCCCCGCCTCGGCGGTTCGCCCGCTCACCAGCGGCTGATCCTGGCCAACCTGGCGACCGCGCTGTTCCAGCACGGCCGGATCACCACGACGGAGGCCAAGGCCCGTCGGCTGCGCCCGTACGCGGAGCGGCTGATCACCAAGGCCAAGCGGGGCGACCTGCACAACCGTCGCGAGATCCTCAAGGTCATCCGCGACAAGGGCGTCGTCCACCGCCTCATCGAGGAGATCGGCCCGTTCTACGCGGACCGCAACGGTGGCTACACCCGGATCACCAAAACGCTGCCGCGCAAGGGCGACAACGCCCCCATGGCCGTGATCGAGCTGATCCAGCAGAAGACCGTCACCGACGAGGCCAACCGGGCCCGCCGCGCGGCGGCCTCGCAGTCCGCGCAGACCGCCCCGGCGGCCGAGGGGACCGCGGCCGACGAGCCGGTCTCCGAGGAGACGGTGGCCGCGGCCGGCCGGCCGCAGCCGACGGACACCGAGGCGATCGAGGAGGCCGAGGCGGCCACCGCCCCGGCCGCCGACGCCGAGGAGTCCGCGGGCGCCGAGGCGCAGGCCGACGACTCCGCGGACGCGGCGGACGCCGCGGACGCCGCGGACACGGACGACAAGGGCACCGAGAAGGCCTGATCGAAGGTCCTCCGGCGTGACCACGCAGTATCCGGACGAGCCCGCCACCCGCGAGGGTGGCGGGCTCGCCCGCTTTCGTCTGGACATCACCTACGACGGCACGGACTTCTCCGGCTGGGCCGTGCAACCCGCCCGCCGCACGGTGTGCGGCGTGCTGACGGACGCGCTGAGCCGCATCCTGCGCACCGAGGTGGGGCTCACCGTCGCCGGACGCACGGACGCAGGGGTGCACGCCACCGGCCAGGTCGCGCACGCCGACCTGCCCGGTGACGTCGAGCCCGCCCGGCTGGTCCGCCGGCTCGCCCGGTTCCTGCCGCCGGACGTCCGGGTCCGGGCCGTCACGCCCGTCCCGCCGGCGTTCGACGCCCGGTTCTCGGCCCTGCGCCGGCACTACGTCTACCGCGTCGCCACCGCCCCGTACGGGGCCGAGCCGCTGCGCGCACGGGACACGCTGTCCTGGCCGTACCCGGTCGACGTCGACGCCGTGAACGCCGCGTCGGAGCGGCTGCTCGGCGAGCACGACTTCGCCGCATTCTGCAAGCGCCGCGAGGGTGCGACGACCGTCCGCGCGCTGGAGCGGTTCTCCTGGTCGCGCGAGGCCGACGGGGTGGTGTCGGCGGCGGTGTCGGCCGACGCGTTCTGCCACTCGATGGTCCGCAGCCTGGTCGGCGCGCTGCTCGACGTCGCGCGCGGCAGTCGCGCAGTCGACTGGCCGGCCGAGCTGCTCACCCGCGCGGAACGCGGCCAGGGGGTGGCGGTCGCGCCGGCGCACGGGCTCACGCTCGTCGGCGTCGACTACCCGCCGGACTCCGAGCTGGCGGCGCGCGCGGAGGTGACGCGCAACCTGCGGGTGCCTACCGCCCCCGCAGCTCCCTGACGTTCACCACGAGCAACACCAGCGCTGCGAGGGCCAGCGAGCCCGCCAGCACGATCTTCCAGCCGGAGACCAGCGCGATCACCCCGCTGGTGACGACGAGCGCGGTGATCGCGAGCCCGGCCATGGTGGCCGCGAACTCGATCGAGCGGCGGCGCGCCACCGCCTCCACCACCGCGAACAGCACGAGCCCGCCGGCGAACCACAGCAGCGTCGACAGGTGCGGCCAGAACAGCAGCGCGCCCAGCCCGCCGATCAGCACCGGGATCGACAGCGCCGCCCACACCCGCAGGAACCGGGAGCGGAAGTCGGCGTGCACCACGTAGGGCAGGTGCGGGTGGCGGAGGTGGGAGTCGGGCGGGCCGGGCGGGCGGGGGCCCGCGAGCCGGTCCGACTGGACGTCGATCTCCTCGGTCAGCCGCACCCGCTCGGCCACCAGCGCGGCGAGCCGGTTCTCCCGCTGGTCGAGCTCCTCGAGGTGGGCGGGCCGGCCGGGGGCGGCGTCCGAGTGGGCGGCGAGGAACCGCAGCTCCGCGTGCAGGCCTCGCACGCCGAGCCGCTCGGCCTCGATCTCGGTCGCCAACTCGTCGACGCGGGCCTGCAGGACCTTCATCCGCTCCTGGAGCGCCGCGGCCTCCTCCTCGGCCGTCGGGGCCACCTTGTCCAGGCCCGCCCACCCGAGCGGATCGGCCCACGAGCGGCGCACCGTCCCGTCGCGCTCGTAGCGGGGCCCGGCGGGTGCGCGCTCGCCGCCGAAGGAGTCGCGGGTGTCCAGGCCCCACAGGCCGCGGTAGTCCCGGAGCCAGCCGGTGGCGTCGTCGACCAGCTGCACGGTCCAGGACCGGCCGCCGGGACCGAGCCGGACGCCGTCGCCGCGGGCGTAGTCGATGAACGGGATGTCGAACCCGCCCCTCCCGGGCTCGGGGGCGAACGGCATCAGCCAGCGCCGCACCCGTTGGATGGTGCGCAGTACGGCGCGGAGGGCGGGCAGGCCGACGCTGACGACGTAGTCCCCGGCCACGAAGGCGTGCGAGTGCGAGCCGGCGCCGGGGTAGAGCACCGGGTGGTTCCCGTCCCGGTCGAGCATCGGGTCGTCCCAGCGGCGGCGCAGGTCGTCGCCGTGGTGGTCGTGGGTGGAGGCCGCGACCCAGGCGGGTTCGAGCCCGCCGGACCCGTCCGGCACGAGGTAGACCGCGACGGTCTCCCAGTCGGCCTCGTGGTCGTTGACGCCGTGGAAGGTCGAGCGCCAGTCGTTGAAGGCGTAGAAGAACCAGTACTGCAGCACCGTGTAGCCGGCGGTGCGCACGACGCGCCCGTAGTAGGTCGCGCCGGTCAGCCCGCGGGCACGCTGGTGGGCGGCCGCCACGAGGCCGTTGGGCACCTTGCCGCGGACGAGCAGGGACAGCCGCAGCAGGACGTCGATCAGCCGGGCGATCACGCCGACGGCGGCGAAGCGGCCGATCCCGCCCAGCCGCGGCCGCTCGGTGCGGCGCCACCGCCGGACCTCGCGGGCGCCGAGTGACTCCTGCACGAACCGCAGGTGCAGGCGCCGTTCCCGGTAGCGGCGGCCGGCCTCGCCGAGGCGTTCCAGGGTGAGCTCCCCGGCGGGGACGAGCGGCTCGTCGGTGCGCCTGCGGTCGCCCTCGGGCTCCTCCCAGAGGCTGCACTGGGTGACGTAGTCCGCCGCCGTCACCGGCAGGAACAGCTCACCGGCGGTGTAGCGCAGCACGGGCTCGTAGTGCCGCAGCAGCGCGAGGTCGTCCGCGGACCCGGTCGTGGGGTGGACCGTGGGGCCGGTCGTGGGCTCGTCCGGGCGATCGGCGGTGGACGCGCCGACGTTCTCCAGGGGCGAGTCCACGCATCCCACAGTAGCCAGCCGGACGGCGTCTTTCGCGTGGGTTGCGGACGGCGGGGCGAGGGGACGGCGGCCCGGTCTCCGTAGGCTGGGCGGCGTGACCGTCGACCCCGCCGCGCCCGTCGATCCCCTGGCCGCGCTGGAGATCGCGCTCGAGGAGGCGCGGGCCGGGCTCGCGTCGGGCGGGATCCCGATCGGAGCCGCGCTGCTCGGGCCCGCGGGCGAGGTGCTCGGCCGCGGGCACAACCGCCGGGTCCAGGACGACGACCCGTCCGTCCACGGCGAGACGGCGGCCTTCCGCAACGCGGGCCGGCAGCGGGACTACCGGCGCACCATCATGGTCACGACGCTCTCGCCCTGCTGGTACTGCAGCGGGCTGATCCGCCAGTTCGGGATCGGCGCGGTGATCATCGGGGAGAGCCGGACCTTCACGGGCGGGCACGACTGGCTCGCCGAGCACGGGGTCCGGGTGACCCTGCTCGACGACGATCGGTGCGTCCGGCTGATGGAGGAGTTCATCGCCGCCCGCCCCGAGCTGTGGAACGAGGACATCGGGGTGGCGGACTAGCCTAGTTCAGCAGCGGCTCGGCGCAGGTGTCGTAGTGCCGCGAGACTCCTCGAAGGTGGCGGCGATGGCTAAGGCCACGTACCCGGCGACGCCAACGTAGGCCATCTGGAGCGCCTTGCGACGGAAGCGGCTGGCGGCGAAGTCCTCGAGTTCGCGGCAGTGCTCGGCGCGTTTGACGGCGGCTCGTTGTCCGCCGGTCCCTGGAGATGGGCGTCCCTTCGTGCGGCACCGGCATGTGGTCCGGCGGGGAAGCGCACCGCACGAGAACGCTGGCACGTATGTTCGAATGCGATTAGGCCGCCGCGCGATCCACCCGCTCAGGCCTCTGTCATGCGGATGTGGGAGAGCCGAGACCGCGCGGTGTTGATCTGCGCGAGGGCGGCGGAGACCCGGTCGACGGCGAAGTAAAGGTTCTGGGAGGCGATCCGGGCGTGCGACCCGGCCGGGGTGACATCGTCGGATCTAAGCCCCCGGCCGGAGGTGAGCCGGTCAGCCTGGTCGGCGGTGACCCGCAGGGTCTGCTCGAGCTTCGTGAGGAGCTCGGCGAGGGCGCCGACCCGCTCGTACGCGGCCTGCGGGGTGCGGGGGCCGAGCGGAATGGCGTGATTGGCGGTGCGGAGTTGCTCGGCGGCCGCGTCGATCGCGTCGCGGGCGGGGTCGTCGCTCATGTGGGGGATCCTGCCGGATCCGAGAGCGGCGGCCGGAAACCTGGGACGAGAAGGCGCACCACCCGGCACGGGGCGGCGCCGAGCCTTCGGGGCGAGTGCTGCTAGGCGTTGGAGCCGTTGCAGGTGATCACCGCGTAGGCCCCGGAGGACGTCGAGGAGGCTACTTCCTTGCCGTCGACGAGGATCTTGCAGGTGATGTCGCCGGAGGTGCCACCGTTCTGAGCGACCAGGCTCAGGCCGGAGAAGGCGGTGACGTCGTCCTTGAAGGTGAGGTCCTTCGACCAGGGCAGCTTCGCCGGGCCTCGCATCGTCGGAACAGCGAGATGGCACCTCGAGCGCGAGCAAGCCGACAAGCCTTACGCCGACCCGCTTCCTAAGAGGCGCAGTCGTCCCGTCCCGCACCCGGCACTCCGAGCTCGTGCCAGCGATGTTGACCCGCGAACCACCGTCCGCTTCTCCTGGACCGCCGGAAGGTGCCGAGCCACGCAGTGGGCGACAGACCACATCGACTTGCCAGGACCGGTGCCCGGGCTTGTTGCTGAGTTCGTGCCCGGTTGGTGGAGCGCGCTGTACCAGCCGAGGTAGTTGCGGGCGTGCCGGTCGTAGCGGGTGGCCAGGCCGCGCCAGTGTTTGAGCTGGCAGAAGCCGCGTTCGACGACGTTGCGCCGCTTGTAGCGGGTCTTGTCGAAGCCGACGGGCCGCCCGCCGGCCGAGCCGCGCCGGCGCCGGTTGGCCTGCTGGTCGCGCGGCTCGGGGATGGTGTGTCGATCCCGCGCCGGCGCAGCAGCTCCCGGTTCGCCCGCGAGCCGTAGCCCTTGTCGGCGAGCAGGTGATCGGGTCGGGTGCGCGGCCGCCCGCGGCCCGGCCGGGCCACCCGCAGATCGGCCAGGAGCGGGGCGAACTGGGTGGTGTCGTTGACGTTGCCGGCGGTCAGGTGCAGCACCAGCGGGCGGCAGCGCCCGTCGATCAGCGCATGGACCTTGGTGGTCAACCCGCCCCGGGAGCGCCCGACGGCATGATCTGGCGCTCGTGCACCACCGGCCCGGTCGCCCCGACCGCGAGATCAGCTCGACAATTTCTGTAATTCGGCTCAGCCCCCTGTGAGCCGAGCCGACGGCGGCTCGGGGCCGGCCGCGGCCGCGGCGTTCCCGCCGAACCGCCGCGCCGCCGCACCGTGCTGGTGCACCCGCACCAGCGACGAGTCCGTGGACACCAACCAGTCCAACTCACCCTCGGCGTCCGCCCGAGCCTGGGCCGCGGCCAACAGCCGCGCCCAGGTCCCGTCCGCGCTCCACCGGGCGTGCCGCTCGTAGGCGGTCTGCCAGGGCCCGAACCGCTCTTCGGGGATCTCCCGCCAGGCCACCCCGTTGCGGTACTTCCACGCGATCGCCTCGATCACCTGCCGGTGATCACGCCACCGGCCGCCGTGGCGCGGCGTGCGGTCCGGCAGCAACGGCTCCAGCCACGCCCACGCCTGGTCCGACAACACTCGCCGAGCACCCACACCCGGCATCCTGACCCCAACAGAGATCAAGATCCGGCAGACACTCCCTAGGCCAGCGGTAGGTGGACGGTCCACGGCCCTGAGTCCGCCGTTGACGGCGGCCGAGCCTCGTCATAGGGGTCGTAAACGGTCATGGGCAACACGCCGCCGGCGTCACCGGGACGGGTCGACGTTATGGGCTGCCCGTCGCCGCGCTTCCTTGAGCTTGACCGTCTCCCCGGTTGTTGCGTCCTTGGTGGACCAGAAGTCCCATCCGTCGGTAGCGGCGATGGACTGGGGGATGTCGGGGCCGCGCGACGCGATCTTCACGGCCTCCCCGGCCTTGGACAGGCTGGGGCACAGAGCCCCGTTGAAGGTGATCGCGCCGTCGTCGGCGAGCTGGGCCTGCCAGGTCCGTCCGTCGTAGCGGGCGGTGAGCGGGCCAGGTCGGATGCGTCCGAGCCGCAGGAGATCGGGGAGCTTGAGTGCACGCTCGGCCGCGTTCACCTGCGATCGACGCGGCTTCTGCGGTCCCGTCTGCGGCGCAGGAGGGGCTGGATCTGTGACGTGAGCAGGAGTTTGAGTGACCACCAGCGCCGAGGCTGAGGGCTCCGTGGCGCTCTCAACGTTGGGCTGCTCGCCGCGGGCCCGCACAGCTGGGGAACCGGGCACGGTGCTTCCGAGTGCGGGGAGCGGAAAGTCGAAGGTGGCGCGAGCCCGGATGAGGCTGGCGCGGACTTCGTCCTTGCTGAGGCGTTCGGTGCGCTTGGCGACGAGGTTCACCAGGTCGGCCGGTGGTTCCGTGCCGGTGAACAGTTCGATGAGCACGCTGTGGATCTGCCGATCGACGAAGTAGCCCTGCCAGAGCTCCTGGATCCGGTTCTCCCGCATGTTCTCCTTCGACAGCAGATCCAGAATCTCGACCGCGCCGTCGGGGTCCTGGACGATGTCAACCGAGCGGAACAGCTTCTCCTCGGCCGGGACCGGGGCGTGGGCGTTGTAGATCCGCCACTGGGCGCCGTCGGTGAGGGCGACCCACTCGACGCCAGCGACGGCTGCATAGGAGATCGTCTGGTTGGCCCACCGGGGGTCGTCGATGTTCTCCCCGATCCCCTTGGCCTCCACGAACAGCCTCGGCGTGCGCAGCAACAGCAGCGCGTAGTCCACGGGGTTGTCGGCGCCGCGGCGGCGGTACTCGCGGTTGACCTCTTCGGGGTCGTAGAGGTCCCAGCCGAGGGCCTGCAGGAGCGGCTCGATGAGCATGATCTTGGTGTTCTGTTCGCCGATCTTCTGGTTCGGCCGGCGGTGCCGGTCGAGCCTCTCGGCGCACGCCTTGATCGCCTCACGCAGCTCGTCCATGTCGTGCAGCTTCCTCCTGCTGATCGCCACGAGGGCGCCGTCCCAGCTGAGTCCGATGGGAGCGGGCCTCAGTCCGAGATGGCTCGGGTTTCGAGGCCAAGGCCCATGACTGTCTCCTAGCCCTCGCCGCAGTAGCCGTCGTTGTCGCCGTCCCGCTCGCCGGGCAGGCACGGGTGCCCGCTGTTCCCGGTGCGGCGCTTGGGCGGGTCCGGGTCGACGTAGGCGTCCGGGTCCGAATCGACGTAGACGTCGGGATCGTCGTACTCCGCGACCGGCGTCGGGGTCGTGGTAGTCGTCCACCGCGGGGCGTTGGTGGCGGTCCTGGGCGGGGTGGTCCAGGTGCGCGTCGTGGTGGTCGGGGTTGTCACGAGAGGGGCGGTGTTCGAGGTCGGGGTCTCGTCGCCGCCGGCGCAGGCGCGGATGAGGGCGAAGAAGACGATGATGCCGAGGACGGCCTTCCACCACCGGCGATCCTTGAACGGCTTCTTGCCGGTCGGGGTGCTGCTCATCTTGCGGTACTCCTGGGGCACGAAGGGCTCGGCCCACGCTGGGCTGAGCCCCTTGCTAGATCAGACGGTGTGGCGGCTGGCAGGTTGCGCAGGCAGCCGCGGGCGGGTCACCAACGTTGCCGGGGGCCGCGTGGTCGAGTGCGAGCCGGCCTCGGGGAGAAGGCTCTTGACCTCTCTGGGCGTCCAGCACCGACCAAGCAACTCTGGCCGAGTGCGGAGGCCGGACCGTCGACTCGCCCCCTGGCCCGCGAGCTTCGCGTCCAATCGTCATGGTCCAGTCACACCCAGTTGTCGCAACTGCGCTGATCGTCTGTTACCTGCCCCGAGCGGCATCATCAGAAGTGGGTAGGAGGTCCTGCTGCAGGCGTCAACGTGACGCTAGCTGTTCCAGCCCCTCGCTGACTGTGGGAGCTCCATGTCGATGAGCAGCTCGTCCTCGGACGTCTGCGTGGAGCCCGGTGCGGGCGTCTGGCTCGCGACGTCTCCTTCAGTCGACCCGCCCTGACGTTCTCGATGCCGGTCGAGCGGGCCACGTCGATGGCGCAGTCTCCCGTCAGATGAGTGCCACCACCGACGCCTGCGCGTAGGAGTAGGTGTCAACGTCAGGGACGCGCAGTCAGGGCCGGCGACGACGATCACGACGACTGAATGACGCCCTGGGACCTGACGCCTCAGTAGGCGCTGTCTTGGCCGCCCAGGACTGCTTACGCGAATCGGAGTACCCCGGCTCCGCCGCACGGTTGCTTACCGTTGGACTCCGTAGCTGTACTCTTGCTCCGCAGCACGTGCCCCTCGTGCCCGTAAAGTTCTTCCGAGATTCGGTTGCCACCGGGTCTTGGCCGCCCTCTTATCTACGAAGACGGCGAAGGGCGCCTGGATCTGAAGCCAGGCAGGGAGCGAGGGCAGTAGCCATGCGGTCTCGACTTGGCAGGCGGCAAGGCTCGTCCGGCATGTCAGCCGTAGAGACATGCAAGTACCTGACCCCTGACCTGCTAACGGTGCTCGCAAGCCTGCATGGCGTTTCGAGGTCGATAGCTGAGGCGAGCATCCAACTCCTGCCGTTCGGCTCGCGGTCGGCCCTTGAAGCTCTGGACCTGGCGAAGGCTGGGCCAGCGATCGATGCTGAAGGGCACAGAAGCCTCCTCTTGACTGAGTTCGCCTATGAGGTCATGGCAGCCGCCAAGGAGCTTGCCGACGACTGTCCTGCCGCCGCCAGCGATTGGACCGCAGAGGCAGACGAGGTTGCCCGCATGGTTGCTGCTCGGCAGGCCAGCAGCTAGTTGCCTCTGCTTGACCTGGTTGGGTGGGCTCGGCCAGGCTCACCCGACTGCAGGCACGTAGGCACTGAAGCTAGTGCCTCGTCCAGGAACGTTGGGGTCGTAACCGTGTCGGCTTGATCAGTTCCGGTCTGGCGCTGGAGGCTGTCCGCCGGAGGTGGTGGGCATGCCGCGACGGCCCGAGGTCTTCGTCCGGGAGC
>NZ_BAABIC010000021.1:0-125011 GCF_039542425.1 Pseudonocardia yuanmonensis | reverse complement strand
GTTGTTCCAGGAGAAGTGCGTATGGGCGTCGCAGAGCCCGGACATCAGCGTCCGGCCGCGGCCCTCCACCACACGCGCGCCGTCGGCGCGGGCGGGGTCGACGGTGCCGACCGCCGCGATGCGGTCGCCCTCGACCAGCACGTCCCCGCGGTAGGGGTCGGCGCCGGTGGAGTCGAGGATCGAGACGTCGCGGAACAGGATCTTGCTGGTCGTGGTGGGCACGGTGCCCCTCCTCTTCCTTGAGGCTTGGTGATGTGACGGGTCGTGCTGGTGCCTGTGGTGCTGTGTGGTGGGTTCAGAGGAACTTGCGCAGGTGGTCGGTGACCGGGCCGGCGGCCTCGAGGGCGGTCCAGTGCCCGACCCCGGGCAGGATCTCGACGGTGGCCGAGCCGTGGGCGTCGGCGAGCTCGCGGGTGGCCTCGGGCGGGCCGACCTTGTCGTCGTCGCCGGTGATCAGCAGCAGCGGCAGCGCCGGGTCGACCGGACCGGGGTCGGTGGCGGCGGCCAGCGCCTCGCAGTTGCGGGCGTAGCCCTCCGGGTCCTGGCGCATGACCAGTTCCCGGACGAACGCGGCGACCTCGGGCTTCTCGGTGCGGGTGGTCTCGGACACCGCGTTGGCGACGACGCCGGGGGCCACTGCGGCGGTGCCCTTCTCCCGCAGGACCGCGGCCCGGTCCCGCTGGGCCTGCCGACCGGCCTCGGCGGGTTCGCGGACCGCGCCGAGCAGGGTCAGCGAGCTGACCTTCTCCGGGTACTTCGCGGCGAACGCCCGCACCACCAGGGTGCCCATCGAGTGCCCGACCACGTGCGCCGACGCGACGCCGGCCTGGTCGAGCACGCCGGCCAGGTCGTCGGCGTGCGACTCGATGGTGATCCCGTCGGCAAGCTCGGA
The DNA here is from genome assembly GCF_039542425.1 of Pseudonocardia yuanmonensis. Lineage (NCBI taxonomy): Bacteria > Bacillati > Actinomycetota > Actinomycetes > Pseudonocardiales > Pseudonocardiaceae > Pseudonocardia > Pseudonocardia yuanmonensis. The sequence goes on along the minus strand of NZ_BAABIC010000021.1, from coordinate 124,119 downwards.
GCGACCAGCGCCGGCGGAGTCGACCCGGATGACGGTGTGCGAGCCGACGAGCGCGTCGGCCTGGACCTGGTAGAAGTTCGAGGTCCCGCCGAGCCCGTGCACGAACAGGACCGCGGGGCCCTCGCCGGCGATCTCGACGGCCAGTTCCTTGCCGTTGACCTTCACAACTCTCCTCGTGGCTCGTCTGCGAATGTTTCGTGTCGGCTGCGTGTGCCGGCTGCGTGTCTTGGGATGCGGTCAGGCGATGCGGTCAGGCGATGCGGTTGCGCTGGCGGCCCAGGCCGGTGATGGCGATCTCGACGACGTCGCCGGAAACCATGAACTTCGGCGGGTCGAAGCCGATCCCGACCCCGGCGGGGGTGCCGGTGGCGATGATGTCGCCGGGCTGCAGGGTGATCCCGGCCGAGATCGTGGCGATCAGCTCCGGGATGTCGAAGATCAGGTCCTTGACCGGGGCGGACTGCCGGGCCTCGCCGTTGACCCAGCTCTGCACCTGCAGGGCGGTCACGTCGTCGATCTCGTCGGCCGAGACCGCGTACGGGCCCATCGGGCAGTGCGTGTCCAGCGACTTGCCCAGCAGCCACTGCTTGTGCTTGCGCTGCAGGTCACGGGCGGTGAAGTCGTCGACGATGGTGTAGCCCCACACGTGGTCGAACGCCGCCTCGCGCGAGATCCCGCGTCCACCGCGGCCGATGATGACCCCGAGCTCGGCCTCGTAGTCCAGCTCCGAGGTCACCCCCTGGTGCGACAGGATGTCGTCGAACGGCCCGGTCACCGAGGTGGTCGCCTTGGAGAACACCACCGGGTACTCCGGCAGCTCCTCCGAGCGGTCGGGCTGGTCGTAGCCGGAGCGCCCGAACTCCGCCACGTGCTCGCGATAGTTCTTGCCGACGCAGAAGAGGTTGCGCCGCGGCACCGGGATCGGGGCGAGCAGCCGCACCGACTCCAGCGGCCGGGCCGACAGCTTCGGTGTGCGCTCAGCCAGCACGAGCTCCCACTCAGCCCAGTCCTCGATCACCTCCAGCACACCCGCACCCGCAGGGAGCAGCTCGCTCACATCGCGGACCTCGCCCGCGTCGGCATCCACCACACCAACTCGAGGGCCGGCCTCGGTGGAAAAGGTCACCAGCTTCATCGCCGCACCAATCTGAACCAATCGAACCAATCAGGTCGGGTGCCGACCGTACGCCGCATCGCCACCGCTGTCGACCCCAAATTTCGCGTGACCAACCCCGGCGTGATTGGTCTTGATTGGTTGCACCCAGCGGCTATGGTGGGTGCATGCAGACGGTGGAGCAGTCCCTACGCGCCCTGCTGAGCGAGGGCACTCAGGACGGCAGCCTCGGCCCGGGCTCGAAGCTGCCCACCGAGCGTGCCCTGGTCGAGCGGCTGTCCGCCCCCCGCGGCGCGATTCGCCGCGCGCTGGAGGTCCTCGAGCGCGACGGGGTAATCATCCGTCACGTCGGACGCGGAACCTTCCTCACCGAGGCCGCCGTCGCGCAGGTCGACGGCGCCCCCGCCGACACCAGCCCCGCCGAGATCATGCAGGTGCGCCTGCTGCTCGAGCCCCAAGTCGCAGCGCTCGCCGCGCGCGTGGGCACCCAGGCCGACCTCGACCGGATCGGCGAGTGCCTCGCCGGCGGCGGCGCCAGCGACGACTTCGAGGGCTTCGAGTCCTGGGACGCCAAACTGCACCGCGCCATCGCCAAGGCCGCGCACAACGGGCTGCTCATGAACATGTTCGACGTGCTCAACACCGCCCGGGCCCTGCCGGTGTGGGGCACCCTCAAGCGCCGCACCTCCACTCCGGAACGGCGCCGCTGCTACCACGACGAACACACCGCGATCGTCGACGCGCTGCGCGACCGCGACCCCGACGGCGCCGAAGCGGAGATGCGCCGACACCTCCAGCACGTGTCGGACAACCTGCTCGGCCGTCATTGACCGGGCGGGGTCGAACCACTCGGACTTGCCGGCTCCGGAGCCGTCGGATCGTGATGCCTAGGTGTGATCAGCTTCGTGATCTTGGCTAGCCGGCGAGGAGGCGGTCGGTGTAGCCGCGCGCGATGAGCAGGGTCATCGCGTCTCGGGTCTCGGCGGGGACCTGTTCGGGCGCCGAAAATCCGCGCTCCGCGTAGACCTCGATGCGTTGGGTGTCGCCGACGAGCATGGAGATCACGCGGTGCTCGTCGCCGATGCTGGCGATGTAGGCGCGCAGTTCCATCGGCGCGCCAGCGGTGACGACCTCGACCTCAGGCCACAGCTTGCGGCAGGTGGCACGGGCTCGGCGCTGTTGGTACGGCCGACTGATGAGGGTCACCGCGTGCACCTGGTGCCCGGTGCCCGCGAGCAGCTCGCGGGTGCGGGTGATGTTCTCGCCGGTGTTGGTGGCCTGGTCCTCGACGAGGATCGCGTCGGCAGAGACGCCCAGTTCGATGGCGTGCTCGCGGTAGTGCACGGCCTCGCCGCGCGGGAACCGGTCGACTGTGGTGGGGGCGTTGGCGCCGGTGAAGACGATCAGCGGAAAGAGGCCGCGGTGGTAGAGCTCGGCGGTGGTGGTGGCAACGGAGACGTCGTGGCTGCCGAGGCCGATGCCGACGTCGCTGCGGGTGTCGGTGCCGGTGTCGAGGCGGTGGTAGTTCCACAGAGTCTCGACGGCGTGGGCGATCTCGGGGTCGTCGAGGGCGGAGCTGGTGCGCGACATGGCTCAGTCGGGGATCTTGAAGGTGTAGGTCCAGGAGAAGCGGCTGGCGGCGTGGACTCCGCGGGCGAACTCCACACAGCGGCCGTCGGCAGTGAAGGTCTGGCGTTCCAGGATCATCACCGGCTCTCCCGCGGGCAGCTCGAGGGTCTCAATCTCGTCCTGGGTGGGCATCCGTGAGTGGATGGTCTCGGTCATCCTCTCGGGCTCCATGCCCTTCGAGGTGAGCACGCCGAAGCCACCTCCGCCGGGGATAGGCCCGGGCGTGGGGTCAACGATCGGGGTGCCCTCGACGTCCTCGGGACGGTAGTAGCTGGCGAGGGTGTGGGTCGGCTGGCCGTCGTCCTTGACCAGACGGGCGCGCTCGTAGACCTTCGCGCCAGGCTCGACGTCGAGCGCCTTCGCGATGGTGTGGTCAGCGGGAACCTTGCTGATGGTCTGAGTCTGATCGCCCGGCTTCCACGGTACGCCCGAGGCCTCACGGTCAGCGGAGAAGCCGATGATCCCGGACTTCCAGCGGCTCTTGGCGTAGCGCTCGGTCCCAAGCCGGCGCATCGGCGGCCGCGCCCGCACCACTGTGCCTCGGCGGCGGATGGGCGTCACCAGGCCTTCGGCTTCGAGCTGGGCGACGGCCTTACGCACGGTGTGGATGTTGACCTCGTGGCGCGCGGCGATCTCGTCCTGCTTGGGCAGGGTCGAGCCCGGCGGGTACTCCCCCGCCTCGATCGCCGACCGCAGAGCGTCAGCGACGTCCCGGTAGCCGCTCGCCACGTCACCTCCGTCATCGGTGCCCGCTGACCAGCGGAAACCTGTAGCAAGGTCAGATCGCTTCGTACCTACCGTCAAGGCTAGCCCTATGCCATCCGAGCGATAGAGCTATCTCTGTTTGACAGCTGGCTCGCAGCGATGCTCCACTAGGCGAGCCCGATAGAGATAGCTCAATCTGACTCGGAGGGTCCACCCGATGCGAGACATCCCCGTCAACCTCGGCGGCTACAAGCTGACCGTCGTCGAGCCGCCCGCCCCGAAGATGCGCGAGGACGCCAACGGCGCCCAGGTGCCGGTGACCGACAAGGACGGCGCCACCCAGTTCACGATCTCGCTGTTCGCGAAGCTGCGGGTCAAGCCCGGTGAGTGGGCCCCGAAGGGCGAGGAGATCAAGGTGACCCTGGCGACCGACCCGGGCCCGGACTTCGGCGAGGACGCTCGCGTCGAGCTGCTCGACGCCCGGGTCAGCCCCTACCAGATCGAGAGCGCCGGGCGGGTCAATGCCGGGCTCGCCTGGCGGGCGATGGGTATCAAGCACGCCGCCGCCCCGGCTCCGCGTCCCTCCGGCGACAAGTAGCACCCTCCCCGGGCCTGACGTGACGGCCCATCCCCCGCGGCCTGATCCGGCCGCTCTCTCGGGCACGGGGCGGCCGACCCCCTTCTGATCGGCGAAATCGCAGCAATTCGGCAGTGGCTGCCCCCTGCCCGAAACACGCCCCCACCAAGGAAGGCCAGCCGATGAGCACCTGTCCTGACTGCACGGACTCCGGCTCGTGCAATACCTGCGACGGCTACGGCACCACCGCCGAGACCCATCCCGGCGCCGGCGACTCCCGGCCCTGCCCTGCCTGTCCCGGGGACGGCGTCTGTCCCGGCTGCCACGGCACCGGGATTCCCTGCACCGCATCCGCGCCTGAGGAGTCGCTATGCCGCTGACCACCGCCCGCGCCAGCCACGGTCGGGTCCGCCGGCCCGCTCACGGCGTCGGCCGCCTGGTGCGTCGCCTCGACCGCGAACGCCGCCGGTTCCTGCACGCCACCGCCCCGGAGATCCCGACCGAGCAGGCCTGGCGCGCCGGGGTCGCCGAGGGCCTGCGTCTGGCCCAGCTCGCCATCCGCAAAGGGAGTCTGATCATGGCCCGCCCCGTCCACCGTCCGTCCCTGCGCCATCACCGCGCCCGCCACGACGTCGTCCGCCACTCTGCCCGCCGGGTCGGTGGCGAGTTCCGCGGCCTGGCCTGGCTGGTCCGGCACCCGCTGTTCGCCCTCGTCCCGGCCGCCCTGATCGCTGCGGCGGTTCTCGTCGGCGCCCTGCCGACCGTGCTCGCGGTCGCCGCGGTGGCGCTCGTGGTCGTGGTCTGGGGTCGGCTGCACCCGCCGTCGTTCGACCGCCTCGCCGCCCCTGCGCTGCGCGCGACCTGGCGCCGCTGGACCACCTACCGCGGCCGGCGCTGGGCCGCGCTGCTCGCCGACTGCGGGCTCGCCCAGACCAACCACCACACCGGACACATCGACGCCCCCCGCGTGCTGCGCGTCCGCTCCGCGACACCATCGATCGACACCCTGCGCATCCGGCTCACTCGCGGTCAGGACCTCACGCTCTGGGCCGGCCGCACCGAACCGCTCGCCGACGCCCTCGGCGCCCACCGAGTAGCTGTCACCCGCCACCGGCCCGGGGTGCTGACCGTCGTCGTCGAGCGGGACATGCCGTTCCGGTTCGCCATCCCGGCGCCCACCATCCCGGCTTCGGCGGCATCGGTGGATCTGACGGCGCTCCCGGTCGGCGAGGACGAATACGGCCACCCCTTTACCTTCGGCGTCCCGGGGCGGCACGTCGTGGTGGCCGGAGCATCGGGCTCGGGGAAGGGCTCGCTGATCTGGTCCCCACTGCGCGCCATGGGCCCGACCATCCGCGACGGCCTGGTCCGGGTGCACGTAATCGACCTCAAGGGCGGGGCCGAGACCCGCCGCGGCGTGCCGCTGTTCCACCGCCACGCCACCACCGCCGCCGAGGCGATCACGCTGCTCACCGACGTCCGGGACGAGATGAAGGCCCGCCAGCAGCACATGGCCGACCACGGCCTGCGCCGCCTCGACGCCAGCACCGAAACCCCGCTCGACCTGGTCGTAATCGACGAGATGGCGATGCTCACCGCCTACGGCGAACGCAACGACGTCCGCGAAGCCCTGCGACTGCTCGCCGAGATCCTCACCCAGGGCCGGGCCTGCCTGACCTCGGTGATGGGCTACGTGCAGGAACCGACCAAGGACGTCGTCGACGTCCGGGAGCTGTTCACCACCCGGATCTGCCTCGGCGTCACCGCCGCCTCGCACGTCGACATGGTCCTCGGTGACGGGGCCCGGGAACGTGGGGCGCTGGCCGACGAGATCCCCGGCGACGAGGCCCACGCCGGGATCGGCTACGTGATCGACCAACGCTCCCGGCTCCCGATCCGGTTCCGCGCCGCCCTGGTCACCGACGACGAAATCGACGAGCTCGTCGCCCACTGCGCCCCGCCCGCGCCGCCGGAGCTGCGCGCAATTACGTCCGATCTGAGCGATGGGGAGGCGGCGTGATGTGGGCCGTCACCGGATGGGCGCCGCGACCTGGCTCAAGATCACCATCGCGCTCGCCGCCGTCCTCGGGGTGCTCTGGCTCGCACTCGGCACCGGCTCCGGCTGGTTCTGGGCCGCGGTCGTCGGCGCCGCCCTGGTCGAGTGGCAGACCACCCGCGCCCTCGCCGCCGAGTGGGGCAGCGAAGCCCGCTACGCCTGGTGGTGGACCCGATGAGCCCGCTCCCCCGCCCGCGCCGGGAGATCGCCGGTCAGGACCTGTTCTTCGACGACGACCTGACCGACCGCGTCCTGCGCGAGGCCGCCGACCCCGGGTTCGTCCTCGTCGGCATCAACGACACCGTGCACACCCGCCACCTCGGCACCCGGGCCACCGAGCACGCCATCCCCGCCCGCCCGGACGTGGCGGCCACCGTGCACCAGCTCCTCACCGCCGGCCGCCTCGTCCACGGCTCCCGGGTCACCGTGACCGTCGACGGCCACCCGGAGCCCGAGGCCGCAACCGCGATCGAAATCCCGGCCACCGCCGCGAGCGGGCCGGCGCCCGGGGATCGGGTGCTGGTCCACGTCGACGTCGTCCGGCCGGGCCTGGGGCTGGTCACCTGCGGGGCGGCGGGCTTCTCCGGCTCGATCGTCCGCGAGGACGGGGCCTACCTCGTCGAGACCGAGGCCGGCGACGTCGTCGGGCGCGCCCGCTCCTACCGCGCCGGGGCCGAACGCCTGGCCCGTCACCACGGCTTCGTCGCGGACCCGGTCGAGATCGAACACGAGCACGAGGTGTACGCCCGATGACCGACCTGGAACTAAGCAACCGTCTGCGCGCCTTCGACTACCCGGCCTGGCGCGCCCGCATGGAAGCCACCGGCGGCTGCGCCCACCCGGTCCGGCTGCGCGGCTCCTCGACCATCACGACCACCGACGGCCGCGTCCTGGCCCAGCGCTCCGGCGAGGTCTGGGCGCCGTGCGGGAACCGCCGCGACACCGTCTGCCCGGCCTGCTCGGACCGCTACGCCGCCGACGCCTTCCACCTCATCCGCGCCGGACTCGCCGGACAAGAGCGCGGCATCCCGGCCTCGGTCACCGACCGGCCTCGGGTGTTCCTGACCCTGACCGCGCCGTCGTTCGGGCCGGTCCACACTCGACGACTTACCGCCCGCGGCCGGGTGATCCCGTGCTCCTGCGGGGCCCATCACCGGGCCAACGACCCGAACATCGGCGGCGCCGTCGACCACGACAGCTACGACTACCAGGCCGCGGTGCTCTGGCAGGCCCACGCCGGGAAGCTGTGGCACCGCTTCGCCATCGCCCTGCGCCGGGCCCTCGCCGCCCGGCTCGGCGTCTCCGGCCGCGGCTTCGCCCAGGTCGCCCGCCTGTCCTACGCCAAGGTGGCCGAGTACCAACGCCGCGGTCTCGTCCACTTCCACGCCGCCCTCCGCCTCGACGGCCCCGACGGGCCCACCGACCCGCCACCGGCCGGCATCGACGGCGAGAGCCTCCGCGGCGCGATCCAGGAGGCCACGACTGCGACCGCCCTCGACGTCGAACGGCCCGACGGGACAACGTTGCGCCTGCGGTGGGGCGCGCAGCTCGACCTGCGCGAGATCACCCCGACCGCTCACGACGCCGTCACCGACGACACCGGGGAGATCACCGACAGCCGGTTGGCCGGCTACATCGCCAAGTACGCCACCAAGGCACCGGTAAGACCGAGGGTCATCCCGACCGGCCCATTCGGTCACTGGCTCACCTCGAGCGCATGACCCTCGCTAATCACCACCGGCTGCTCATCGAGACCGCCTGGCACCTCGGCGGCCTGGAGAAGTACGCGGAGCTGAACCTGCGCAAGTGGGCCCACATGCTCGGCTTCCGCGGTCACTTTCTCACCAAGAGCCGCGCCTACTCCACCACCTTCCGCACCATCCGGCACGAGCGCCGCGCCTGGCGGCTCGCCGAGCAGCTCGACCAGCTCGGCCACCCCGCCGACGAGCCCGTTCTCGTCGTCAACGACTGGCACCTCGTCGGCATCGGCCACCACACCCAGGCCGACCGCGAACTCGCCATCGCCCACGCCGAACGCATCCGAGAACTGCGTACGACCAGGAGGACGTCATGACCGAGCAGCTCTGGGGTATCAAGGACGTCGCCGAGTTCCTCCGAGTACCAGTCCAGACGCTCTACCAGTGGCGCAGCCGCAACTACGGACCTCGTGGCATCAGGGTCGGCCGCCACGTTCGCTACCGCCCCCAGGACGTCCGTGCGTGGGTCGACTCGCTTGTCCATGAGGCTGTGTAGTGGCCAGCATCCGGAAGCTGCCCGACGGACGATGGCAGGCGCAGTACCGGCCGTTCCCGGGCGGGAAGCAGATCACCCGCACGACCAAGCGGAAGACCGACGCGCAACGGTGGCTCGACGAACAGACCACTGCGCTCGTCAGCGGCAACTATGTGGACCCGAACGCCGGCCGGGTCACCTTCGGAGAGTACTTCGAGCGCTGGGCCGCACGGCAGCTCTGGGCTCCGGGCACCGAACGCGCGATGAGTCTCGCCGCGCGCTCGGTGACCTTCTGGGACGTCCCGATGCGGTCGCTGCTGCGCTCCCATGTCGAGGCCTGGGTCAAGCACATGCAGACGGTGGACCGCGGCCCTGGACAGCCGCCGGGCCTGGCTCCCGGCACAATCCGGACCCGCTTCAACAACGTGCGGGCCACACTGCGCGGAGCGGTCAAGGACCGGGTGATCGCTGCCGATCCCGGCGAGGGCGTCCGGTTGCCGCGAGCACGACGCGCGGACGCCGCCATGCAGCTCCCCACCGCCGCCCAGGTCCGCACGCTGCTCGACTCGGCCGACAGGGATTTCCGTACCTTCGTGGCGCTGGCCGCCTTCGCGGGGCTCCGGCTCGGCGAGGCTGCCGCGCTCAAGGTCGGAGACTTCGACCTCGACGAGCGCCGGCTCGTCGTGCACCGCCAGGTCCAGCGCGAGCGCGGCGGCGGGGTCGAGATCCGCGCTCCCAAGTACGGCAGCGAGCGGACGATCTACCTCGCCGACGGCCTCGTGACCGTCGTCCGCGGGCACATCGCCCGTCTACCCGGACGGGGTACCGACCGCTGGCTCTTCCACGGGGAGAACGGCAACCCGCCGCACCAGAACACCGTGGGCTACTGGTGGCGGAAGGCACGCACGGCTGCGGGCTGCCCGACGACCAAGCTGCACGACCTCCGGCACTTCTACGCGTCCGGCCTGATCGCCGCGGGCTGCGACGTCGTGACGGTCCAGCGCTCCCTCGGGCACTCCAGCGCGACCGTCACGCTCAACACGTACGCGCACCTCTGGCCCACCGCCGAGGACCGCACGCGCGCCGCTGCAGCAGCGATGCTCGGCGAGGTCTACACGCCTACTGACGAACAGCTGACGAACGACGGAGCGGCATAGCGGGCTGACCAGGCGAAACAGCCCTAGGTCAGACGTTGAAGCGGAACTCGACCACGTCGCCGTCCTGCATGACGTAGTCCTTGCCCTCCATGCGGACCTTGCCCGCGGCCTTGGCGGCGTTCATCGAGCCGGCCTCGACGAGGTCGTCGTAGGAGACGATCTCGGCCTTGATGAAGCCCTTCTCGAAGTCGGAGTGGATCACGCCGGCGGCCTGCGGGGCGGTGTCGCCCTGGTGGATCGTCCAGGCGCGGGCCTCCTTGGGCCCGGCGGTGAGGTAGGTCTGCAGGCCGAGGGTGCGGAAGCCGGCGCGGGCTAGCGAGTACAGGCCCGGCTCGGGCTGCCCGATCGACTCGAGGAGCTCGCGGGACGACTCCTCGTCGAGCTCCAGCAGCTCGGACTCCACCTTGGCGTCGAGGAAAACGGCCTCGGCGGGCGCGACCAGGTCCGTGAGCTCCTTCTTGCGGGCCTCGTCGGTGAGCACGCCCTCGTCGGCGTTGAACACGTAGAGGAAGGGCTTGGTGGTCAACAGGGTCAGCTCGCGCAGCGGACCCGGGTCCACACCCGCCTGGAACAGTGTGCGGCCCGAGTTCAGGATCTCCGCCGCCGCCTCCGCGGCGGCGAGGACCTCCCGGCGGTCCTTCTGCATCCGGGCTTCCTTGGTCAGCCGCGGGATCGCCTTCTCCAGCGTCTGCAGGTCGGCCAGGATCAGCTCGGTCGAGATCGTCTCGATGTCCGCGGCCGGGTCGACCTTCCCGTCCACGTGGACCACGTCGTCGTCCGAGAACACCCGCACGACCTGGCAGATCGCGTCCGACTCGCGGATGTTGGCCAGGAACTTGTTGCCCAGCCCGGCACCCTCGGAGGCGCCCTTCACGATCCCGGCGATGTCGACGAACGAGACCGTGGCCGGCACGACCTTGGCCGACGCGAACATCTCGGCGAGCTTCTCCAGGCGCGCGTCCGGCAGCGGCACCACCCCGACGTTGGGCTCGATCGTGGCGAACGGGTAGTTCGCGGCGAGCACGTCGTTGCGCGTCAGCGCGTTGAACAGGGTCGACTTGCCGACGTTGGGCAGCCCGACGATGCCGAGGGTGAGGGACACGAGCGTCCAGGGTAGTCGTCCCGTCCCGCCGGCTCCGGACCCCTCGTACCGGACCCGGCGGGACGGATCACACGGCGGCGAGCTCGGGGCTCTGCCGCTGCCCGTGGGCGCCCGGCCGCTCGGCAAGGTAGCGCCGCAGCGAGGTCAGGGCGCGGTGCTGGGTGACCCGCACGGAACCGGGCGTCGAGCCCAGCACGGCGGCGGTCTCGGCCGCCGACAGGCCCTCGATCAGCCGCAGCCGCAGCACGTCGCGGTGCCGCTCGGGCAGCCGCCCGAGCAGCCGCTGCACCATGCGCGCCTGCTCGGCGCGCACGCTCAGCTCGTCCGGGGTGTCGGCGGTGGAGACGCTGTCCGGCACCTGGTCGGTCAGGTCGATGCGCGAGACCCCGCGCCGCCGGACCGTGTCGACGATCTTGTTGCGGGCGATGGTGAACGCCAGCGCCAGGAAGGGGCCCGAGTCCAGGTCCGCCTTCGGCAGCGCCTTCATCAGGGCGATCATCGTGTCCTGGGCCATGTCCTCGGCCGAGGTCGCGTCGCCGGCGCCCTGAGCGAGCCGCACGCGGCAGTAGCGCAGCACGGGCGGGTACACCGCCGCCATCAGGTCCTCGCAGGCACGGCGGTCGCCGGTCGCGGCCGCACGGGCGAGCCGGTCGATCCGGGCGGAGGGCTCCTCCGTCGGGGTGGCCTGGTCGGCGGGGCGCATGACGTCCTTCCCGACGACCGGGGCGTCCGGCCGTCAGATCAAGAGACTTCTCCGACCGGGGCGCGAGATACATCCGGCGAGCCTGTCGAGCGGAAGCGGTGCTGCCCGCGGGTCCGGGGTGGTGCTGGCACCACCACCCGATCGGGTTTCGCTGCTCCGTCCGGGCTAACGCCCGCCGATCCGCCGCGATGGACCCGGTACCGGACGACGAGAGGGGCGGGGCGTGGGGACGGCTGCGGTGGGACGGACGGCGATCGCGGGGACGGTGCTGGCGGCGCTGTCCGGCAGCACGATGACGGCGGTGTCGCTGTCCGCCGCGGGCACGCCGGTGCCGCTGCCGACCTTCACCGCGATCCCCGCCACGACCACGGCCGCCGCTACGGAGGCCGCGCCCGTCACGGCTCCCGAACCCGCGGGAGCCGGCATCGTCGACGGTGGCACGCTCGCCGCGATCGCGTTCACTCCCGCGATCGCGGCGGCGGCGCAGCCCGTCGCGGCGCCGGCTCCCGCCGTCACCCGGCCCGTGCCCGTCGCCCACCGGCAGAGCGCCGTGGCGGAGCCCCGCCGGGGCGAGGCACGGCGCGAGCGGGCGCGGCAGGCGGTCGCCGAGCGCCTGTCCCCCGACACCCGCGCGAGCATCCGCCTCGCCTGCGGGACGGGCCTGCTCGACGGGGACCTCTGCCGGCTGGGCTGACCGGCGCCTGGGCTGACCGGGGTCGCGTCCGACGAATGAGAGGGTTCTCATCGGCGTCTCACCGGGCGGCCACGCCGGTCCCCCACCGTCGGACCGTGAACCCTGCCGCGCCCCTGACCGGCCCCGCCTCGCTCGGCCTGCTCGCCGCCGCCTCCGACGCCTGGGGCACCACCCTCCGCTCGGCCCGCCCCGTCACGGTGTCCGTGCAGCCCGCCGGCTCCGCCGTCGTCCGCGACGCGGTGGCGCTCGCCGACGGCACCCGCCGCACGGTGGTGTCCTGCACCGGCCCGATCCCCGACGGCGCCACCGTCCTCGAGTCCGACGGCCTGCGGGTCGGCCTGTGGGCCTGGCCGCACGACCCGCGGCTGCCCGGCCTGGCCCGGGTCGACGCGGTGCTGCGCGAACTGGGCCGGGAGGCCCGGCTGCGGGTCCGCGGCAGATCCGTGACCATGCGGTTCATCCGGTCCAGCTCGTCGTCGACCAGCCGCACCGTGTCGCGGACGTCGACCGGGTCGGCCGGGTCGAGGACGTCGAGGTGCCCGTGCACGATGGTGATCGGGGTGCGCAGCTCGTGCCCGGCGTCGTCGACGAACCGCCGCTGCGCGTCCACTCCGGACTCGACGCGGTCGAGCATCGCGTTGACCGTGCGGGTGAGCTCGCCGATCGCGTCGTCTGGCCCGTCACGCACCGGGATCCGGCCGGACAGGCCGGTGTCGGTGATGGTGCGGGCGGTCGCGGTGACCGCGCGCAGCGGCCGCAGGATCCGGCCCGCGACCAGCCACGCCCCGGCCGCCACCAGCACCGTCGTCCCGACGCCGACCAGCAGCATCAGCAGCGCGGCGCGATCGGCGAACTCCCGCTCCTGGTCCGCGAAGTAGGCGACGACGACCACGCCGCGGGCCGGGTCCCCGGCCGGCTCCACGGGCACGGCGAGGTAGCGGACCTCGCCGGCGGCGCTGTCGTAGGTGCCCCCGGTGGGCGCGGTGACGGTGCCGGCGAGCGCGGTGAAGCGGGCGTCCTCGCGCAGCAGCACGGGCGCCTGCTGGCGGCTCTCCCAGCGGAACGCGCCGTCGACGTAGCCGAGGAACTTCTCGTTGGGGCGGGCCAGGTTGTAGGTGATCGCGGTGCGCAGCACCTCGTCCACGGAGGCGAACCGCAGCCCGGTCGCCGGGTCGAGCCCCGACCCGGTGATGCGGGCGAACTCGCCGACCTCGCTGCGCAGGGACTCGTCCATCCGCTGGTCGGTCTCCGCGACGAGCAGCCGCCAGGTCACGAGCGTCACCACACCGAGCGAGGCCAGGACCAGGAACAGCACCCAGCCGACGATCCGGGTGCGCGCCGTCGGGCGGCGGGCCGGGCGGGCGGCATCGGGGGCTCCGGCGGGGACGGGGGAACCGGACCGTTATCCCGAACCGGACGTGCGGCGGCGTCAGTCGTCATCGTCGCCGGGGCCGTCGTCCCGGTCCTCCCCTGCGTCGTCGGCCCCGTCGTCGGCCCCGTCGATGTCGTCATCGGTGTCGTCGTCGGTGTCGTCGTCCCGGTCGCCCGCGGGTGGCGGAGGCACGGTGCCGCCCGGGTCCGGGGTCGCCGTCGGCGCCGGCGAGCCCGCTGGCCCGGCCGGCGGCACGCTGATCGGCGCCAGCTCGACACCGGTCGGCGCGCCCCCGCGGCCGCCGAGCAGCAGCACCCCCGCGAACACCAGCACGAGGGCGGCGAGCACGGATCCGGCGACGAGGAGCGGGAGACGGCGCACGGCGACCATGCCGGTCGGGACGGGTGACCGGCGGATGAGAGCCGGAGGAGAGCCCTCTCACGCACGTGTCCGATTCCCGCGAGAACCGGCTTCCCCGGGGTGGCAGAGTCGTCCCCGTGCTGGACACCGAACGCTGCTACCGGGCCGTCGCCGCGCGCGACGCGCGGTTCGACGGCGTCTTCATCACGGCGGTGCGCACCACCGGCATCTACTGCCGGCCCTCGTGCCCCGCGACCACACCCAAGCGCCGCAACGTCGAGTTCTTCCCGACCGCGGCGGCCGCGCAGCAGCAGGGCTACCGGGCCTGCCGGCGCTGCCTGCCCGACGCCGTGCCCGGCTCGCCGGACTGGAACAGCCGGTCCGACCTGGCCGCCCGGGCCATGCGGCTCATCTCCGACGGCGTCGTCGAGCGCTCCGGGGTCGCCGGCCTCGCCACCGCGCTGGGCTACTCGGAACGCCACCTCACCCGGATCGTCACCGCCGAGCTGGGCGCAGGCCCCCTCGCCCTGGCGCGGGCGCACCGCGCCCACACGGCCCGCCTGCTCATCGAGACGACGCCGATGTTCATGGCGGACATCGCGTTCGCCGCGGGCTTCGCGAGCGTCCGCCAGTTCAACGACACCGTCCGCGAGGTCTACGCGGTCACGCCGAGCGTGCTGCGCCGGGAGTCCGCCGGACGCGGGCCGACGCCGGTCGCCGGCACGCTGAGTCTGCGGCTGCCGCAGCGCGAGCCGTTCGACGCCGAGGGGCTCCTGGCCCACTTCGCAGGCCGCGCGCTGGCCGGGTCGGAGTCCGTCGAGGACGGGGTCTACCGGCGGACGCTCCGGCTGCCGCACGGCCCGGCCGCCGTCGCGCTGCGGCTGGGCGACCGCACCCCGGGCCACGTGCGGGCCGAGCTGCGGCTCACCGAGCCCCGCGATCTCGGCCCCGCGGTGGCGCGGCTGCGCCGGCTGCTCGACCTCGACGCCGACCCGGTCGCCGTCGACGAGCTGCTGGCCCGGGACCCCGCGCTCGCGCCCTCGGTGGCGACGACGCCCGGGATCCGGCTGCCCGGTGCCGCCGACGGGCTCGAGATCGCGGTCAAGGCCCTGCTGGGCCAGCAGGTCTCGGTCCCCGCAGCCCGCACGACCGGCGCCCGGCTCGTCGCGGCCCTGGGCGAGCCGCTGCCCCCGGAGCTGGCCGGCGGCGGTCCGGACCGGCTCTTCCCGTCCGCGGACCGGCTCGCGGAGCACGTCGCCGAGACGGTCGGCGGCCCCGCCCGCCGCGCCGCGGCCCTCGCCGGGCTCGCGGCCGCCGTGGCCTCGGGCACCCTCGTGCTCGACGCCGGACGCGACCCGGCCGCGCTGCGTGCCGACCTGGCGGCACTGCCGGGCGTGGGCCCCTGGACCGCCGGCTACGTCGCGATGCGGCTGCTCGGCGACCCCGACGAACCCCTGGTGTCCGATCTCGCCGTCCGCCGCGGGGCCGCGGCGCTGGGCCTGCCGTCCGACATGGACGGCCTGGCCCGGCACGCCGCCCGCTGGCGGCCCTGGAGGTCGTACGCCGCCACCCATCTCTGGCGCGCCACCGCCACCCCGACCCTCGGGAGGACCTCATGACCACCCACACGACCCTCGACACCCCGGACGGCCCCTTCACCCTGGTCGTCGCCGACGACGGGGCCGTCCTCGCCTCGGGCTGGACCGCCGACCTCGGCGACCTCGTCCCCCTCGTGCACACCGCGATCCGGCCGTCCACCGTGGAGGCCGGCGACGGCGGCGCCGCCGCGGAGGCGGTGCGCGCCTACTACTCCGGCGACCTGTCCGCCGTGGACGGTGTCCCGGTCCGGCAGCGGTCCGGCGCGTTCCTGGAGCACGCCTGGCAGGTGCTCCGCCAGGTCCCCGCGGGCGGACCGGTGACCTACACGGAGTTCGCCGCGAAGGCCGGCCGCCCGCCCGCCGTGCGCGCCGCGGCCTCCGCCTGCGCCCGCAACGCCGCCGCGCTCTTCGTGCCCTGCCACCGCGTGCTGCGCACGGGAGGCACGCTCGGCGGCTTCCGCTGGGGCCTCCCGGTGAAGCGGTCCCTGCTCGACCGCGAGACCCGCTGAACCCGCCGAAACCCGCCGACCCCGCCGACCCGTTGAGCGAACGGCGCTCTCGCTCACATCTAGTGAGCGAGGGTGCCGCTCGCTCAACACCGCCGCCCCTTCTGAACGAACGGCGCTCTCGCTCACAGCTAGTGAGCGAGAGCGCCGTTCGCTCATGGTCGGAGGTGGTGTGACCCGCGCGGCGAGCGGTTCCGGAGGGGACGCGCGCCGGTGCGCGGAATTGTCGGGGGTCGGGTGCACCCTGCTGATCGTGGATCTCTCGAACGCGTTGCCGCTCCTGCTCGCCGGGCTCCTGCTGGGGCTGGCGCTCGGGGGCGGGCTGGCGTGGCTGCTGGCCGGGGCGCGGCACCGGGTGGCCGCGGCCGAGGCCGCGCGGGCCACCGCCACCGCGTCGGCCGGCGCCCGGGCCGAGGCCGCCGCCTTCAAGGCCGAGCGCACGGGCCTGCTGGAGCGCATCGAGGAGCTGCACGAGGAGGTGCGCACCGCCACCGAGCGGCTGCGCCGCGCGGAGTCGGACGTGTCGGCCACCCGCGCCGCGCTGGCCGGCGAGCGGGAGGCGGCGCTGGAGCGCGAGCGGCTGCTCACCGCACGGGACGCGGAGCTGCGCGAGACCTTCCAGGCGCTGTCGGCGGAGGCGCTGTCCCGCAACAACGAGCAGTTCGTCAGCCTGGCGGAGGGCCGGATCCGCGAGGCCGCCGCCGCCCTGCACGCCAAGGCGGAGCAGGACGAGGCGGCGCGGGCCACCGCGATCGGCAGGCTGCTCGACCCGATGGCGGCGGCGCTGCAGCGCGTGGAGGGCCAGCTGCGCACCGTCGAGCGCGAGCGCGAGGCGGCGTACGCGGGCCTGGTCGAGCAGGTCAAGGCCATGGCGCAGAACTCGGAGAAGCTGCGCGGGGAGACCCGGCAGCTGGTCACCGCCCTGCGCGCGCCGCAGGTCCGCGGCCGCTGGGGCGAGCTGCAGCTGGAGCGGATCGTGCAGCTCGCGGGCATGGTGGAGCACTGCGACTTCTCCACCCAGGTCAGCGGCGAGGGGGCGGCCGAGGGCCAGGGCGGGGTGCGGCCGGACATGGTCGTGCACCTCGCCGGCGGCAAGCAGGTCGTGGTCGACGCCAAGGTGCCGTTCGCGGCGTACCTCGAGGCCGTCGAGACCGAGGACCCGGCCGTGCACCGCGACAAGCTGCAGTCCCACGCCCGGCAGCTGCGGGCGCACGTGGACCAGCTGTCCGGCAAGGCCTACTGGGCCGCGTTCGAACCGACGCCGGAGTTCGTGGTGCTCTTCGTGCCGGGCGACCCGTTCCTGGAGGCGGCGCTGCGCGCGGACCCGGCGCTGCTGGAGCACGCCTTCGCGCGCAACGTCGTGATCGCCACCCCCACCACGCTGATCGCGCTGCTGCGGACGGTCGCCTACGGCTGGCGGCAGGAGGCGTTGGCGCGCAACGCCGCGCAGGTGCACCAGCTGGGCCGGGAGCTGCACGGCCGGCTCGCCACGATGGGCACGCACGTCGCCAAGCTGGGGCGCAGCCTCGACGGCGCGGTCGAGAGCTACAACCGCACCGTCTCCTCGCTGGAGGCGCGGGTGCTGGTCACCGCGCGCCGGCTCACCGAGCTCAAGGTGTCCGAGGGCGACCTCGAGGCGCTGAGCCCGGTCGAGCGCGTGCCGCGGGCGGTGTCCGCGCCGGAGCTCGTCGCCTCCGCCGGCGAGTCGCTGATCGCCCTGCACGAACTGGTGCCCGAGGCCGGGGCGCGCGAGTCGCACCGGGAGATGACCCGGGAGGGCGACGCCGGCGGCGCCCGGCCGATGCGCGACGCAGGGCCGGACGGGCCACGGGCTACCGTGACCGGGTGACGTCCCGCGACCCCTCCCCGCGGTCCTCCGGCGGTTGGCCGGTCACCGAACGGTCGGCGCTCGCCACCGTGCTGGGCATCCCGCCGCTGGCCGCGATCGCGCTCGCGGTGGTGCTGACCGCGCTGGGCGTGTTCGTCGACGTGCTGCGGATCGGCACGCTCGGCGTGGTCTTCGGGATCACCTACGTGGTGGGCTGCGTGCTCGCGGTGGGCTGGGTCCGCCGCCGCAACCTCTTCGGCCCGACGGTGCAGCCGCCACTGCTGGTCGTCGTGCTGGTGCCGGCGATCGTGCTGCTGGTCGGCGACACCGGACCCGGGCTGACCGAGACCGTGCTCATGGTCGGGGCGCCGCTGGTGAACGGCTTCCCCATCATGGCGGTCGCCACCGGCCTGACGCTGCTGATCGGCCTGCTGCGGCTGACCGTACAGCGCACCGGGCCGCACGACGCCGTGAGCCGGCTCGGCCGCCTCGGCGTGCGCGGCCCGGACCGCGACCTCCCCGAGGACGGGGAGGACGAGCCGCCGGTCAGCGGGCGGCGCGGCTCGGGCGCAGCTCGCGGGGCAGGGCGAAGGTCAGGGTCTCCTCGGCGGTCGTGACCTCCTCGACCGACTCCCAGCCGCGCTCGGCCAGGTAGTCCAGCACGCCGCGGACCAGCACCTCCGGCACGGAGGCCCCGCTCGTCACGCCGACCGTGCGCACACCCTCGAGCCACGACTCGTCGATCTCGCGGGCGTAGTCGATCAGATGCGCGGCCCCCGCCCCCGCGCCGAGGGCCACCTCGACCAGCCGCACCGAGTTCGACGAGTTCGGCGACCCGACGACCAGGACGAGGTCGCAGTGCGGGGCCATCGCCTTGACCGCGACCTGGCGGTTCTGGGTGGCGTAGCAGATGTCGTCGCTCGGCGGGTTCTGCAGCGTCGGGAAGCGGTCCCGCAGCGCGCGGACGGTGTCCATGGTCTCGTCGACCGACAGCGTGGTCTGGGAGAGCCACACGACCTTCTCGGGGTCCCGCACGGTGACCTTGTCGGCGTCGGAGGCGCTCTCCACCAGCTGGATGTGGGTGGGGGCCTCGCCGGAGGTGCCCTCGACCTCCTCGTGGCCCGCGTGCCCGACCAGCAGGATGTCGTAGTCCTCGCGGGCGTACCGCTTGGCCTCCTGGTGCACCTTGGTGACGAGCGGGCAGGTCGCGTCGATCGTCTGCAGCGAGCGCGCCTTGGCCTCGTCCCGCACCTCGGGGGACACGCCGTGCGCGGAGAAGACGACGATCGCGCCCTCCGGCACGTCGGTCGTCTCGTCGACGAAGACCGCGCCGCGCTCGCTCAGCGTCTCCACCACGTGCTTGTTGTGCACGATCTGTTTGCGCACGTACACGGGCGCCCCGTGCTGCTCGAGCGCCTGCTCGACCGCCTCCACCGCGCGGTCCACCCCCGCGCAGTACCCGCGGGGCTTCGCGACGAGGACGCGCTTGCCGTCCGTTCCGGCGGTACCACTCATGACGCCCAGGGTACGGGCGCCCGATCCCGGCCGCCGTCGGATGTGGGTGAGGTGACCCGCCCCGTGCTGCGGGCGGCGCCGATCACGGGGGACAATGCGGTCATGAGCCCGCTACCGATGCCGGTGCGGATCGCCGCCGGCCTGGCCGCCACCGCCGTCGAGCAGGTCCGCGAGCTGCCGCGACTGGTCGTCGAGTTCCCCGTGACCGCGGTCAGCCAGGCCCTGCAGGCGTCCATGCGCGTGCAGCAGAAGGTCACCGAGCTCGCGATCAAGGGGGACAAGGCCCTCGGCGCGTTCGGCCAGGCCCCGGAGACGCCCTCGTGGGCGACCTTCGACGACGAGGCGGACGACACCGCGACGAACGGCCACACCCCCGCGTCGCCGATCTCCCCCAGCACGGACCTCGTGCCCGCGCCGGGCGCGGAGGTCGAGTCCGCCGGCGAGTCCGCGCCGGTCGTCGAGGGCGATGTCGGGGACGCGGCCGGGTACCTCGTCGAGGGCCGGCTCGAGGACACCGTCGAAGGTGACCACCTGGCCCAGCCGGGCGACACCGCCGCGAGCGCGGCGATCGAGCAGATCGCCGACCGCACCCTGGGCGACGAGGCCGACACCCCGCCGGCCGTGCTGCCCGAGTACCCGGGCCTGAACCTGCACCAGCTGCGCGGCAAGCTGCGCAAGCTCGACCTGGCCGGCCTGCAGGCGCTGCTGATCTGGGAGACCTCGCACGAGAACCGGCCGCCGTTCGTGACGATGCTGTCCAACCGGATCAGCACGGTCCAGGAGGGATGAGCGCCGGCCCGTCGACCGAGGAGGCGCCCTGGCCGGTCCGCACGGTCACCCGCAAGATCGCCGAGTGGATCGACCGGCTGGGCGCGGTCTGGGTCGAGGGCCAGCTCGCGCAGGTCACCGCACGGGCCGGCACCGGGACCGCGTTCCTGACCCTGCGCGATCCCGTGGCGAACGTGTCGCTGCAGCTCACGGCGCCGATGGCGCTGGTGGCCGAGCAGCGCGAGGTGGTCGCCGAGGGCAACCGGGTGATCGTCCACGGCAAGCCCTCCTTCTTCCCCGGCCGCGGGACGCTGAGCCTGCGCGTGGACCGGATCCGCGCCGTCGGGCTCGGTGAACTGCTGGCCCGGATCGAGCGGCTGCGGCGGCTGCTGGCCGCGGAGGGGCTGTTCGATCCCGCCCGGAAGCGCCGGCTGCCGTTCCTGCCCCAGCGGATCGGCCTGATCACCGGCCGGGCGTCGGCGGCGGAGCACGACGTCGTCAGCAACGCGCAGGCCCGCTGGCCCGCGGTGGAGTTCCGGATCGAGAACACCGCGACGCAGGGCGGGCTGGCGGTCGCGCAGATCGTCGAGGCCCTGGAGATCCTGGACCGCGACCCGGCGGTCGACGTGATCGTGCTCGCCCGCGGCGGCGGCAGCGTCGAGGACCTGCTGCCGTTCTCGGACGAGACGCTGTGCCGGGCCGTCGCCGCCTGCCGCACGCCGGTCGTGTCGGCGATCGGGCACGAGCCGGACACCCCGCTCGTCGACCACGTCGCCGATCTACGCTGTTCCACCCCCACGGAAGCCGGCCGCCGGCTCGTGCCGGACCTGGCCGAGGAGATCGCCCGGATCACCGGCCTGCGCGATCGCGGGCGGCGTGCCCTGCACGGCTGGGTCGACCGCGAACAGCGGATGCTCGACGCGCTGCGGGTCCGGCCCGTGCTCGCCGACCCGCTGCACGACATGGCCCGCCGGCACGAGGAGCTGGAGCGGCTGCGGGCCGCGACCCGCGCGGCCGTGGAGCGACGGGTCGAGCGGGACGGCACCGAGGTCGCGCACCTCCGTGCGCGGCTGACCGCGCTGGGCCCGGCGGCGACGCTGGCGCGCGGCTACGCGATCGTGCAGCGGATGACCGGGGGCGAGATCCTGCCGGTGCTGCGGTCGACCGCCGAGGTCGCACCCGGCGACCGACTGCGGATCAGGGTCGGCGACGGGACGGTCGCGGCGGCCGTGGAGGATGGTCGCGATGAGTGAGCGTCCCGCGGTCGGCACCCTCGGCTACGAACAGGCCCGCGACGAGCTGGTCGAGGTCGTGCGCGCCCTGGAGGCGGGCGGGCTGGGCCTCGACGAGACCGTCGCGCTCTGGGAGCGCGGCGAGGCGCTGGCGAAGCGGTGCGAGGAGTGCCTGGCCGGCGCGCGGGAGCGGGTCGAGAAGGCCCTCGCGGACGCCGAGGCCGAGGACTGACCCGGGCACGGGCCCGGGCCGTCGGCCGCAGGCCCACCTGCCGGTGCGGCGGAGGGCTCAGTTCTGCTCGGCGCCCGCGGGGAGGACCTGCCCGGCGACGGTGGCCTGCGCGAGGGCCGCGAAGTCGGCGTCCGTCCCGCTGCCGGTCACCAGCCAGCGGACCTGCGGGTCGTCCGGCGCGGTCGCGACGCGGAAGGGCTCGCCGCCCTCCGCCTGGTAGACCACCCACCGCAGGCCCGCGGCGTCCGTCACCCCGGTGCCGGCCAGCGGACCACCGGCCTCCGTGGCCACCAGGGCCTCCTCGGCGCCGTCGCTCTGCACGAGCCGCAGGTAGTTGCCCTCCGGGGTGAGGTACCCGACCCGGACCGCGGTGCCGCCGCCGTCGACCGGGCTGCGGTCGGTGGAGTTGCTCCGCCAGCCCCGCGGGACGGCGGGGACCCGCAGCGGGAACTCGGAGGCCCGCGCGAACTCGGTGAGGCGGGCCGGCGCGTCGACCGTCGGCGCGGAGCCGGGGTCGATCGTCGGGCCGGCCGGCGCGAAGGAGCAGGAGCGCACCCCGCCGCCGACCGCGACGACCACCAGCAGCACCGCGAGGGCCATCAGCATGTCCCGCACGCGCAGCGAGCCGCGCGGCGGCTTGGCCGGTGGCCCCTGCGAGGGACCCTGCGACGGGCCCTGCGGGGCGGGGGTCGGGTCGGCGCTCACCCGTCCATGGTCCCCCACCGTGTCCCGTGATGTGCATGGCGTCCGTCGCTCTGCACCCCGTACGAGGTCCGGTTCTGCGAGGATCGGACCGGATCCCCCGCCGCCGCCGAGCCCGCCGCGCGCGGCGGGGCCGGAGGCCGGCCGCGCCGCCGACCTCCGCGATGCGACCGGTGAACCCCGAGCCAAGGAGGCCCGATGACTGGACCCAAGCCCGAGCGACGCCGCGAGGCCCCGGACCGCAACCTGGCCATGGAGCTGGTGCGCGTCACCGAGGCCGCCGCGATGGCGGCGGGGCGCTGGGTCGGCCGCGGCGACAAGAACGGCGGCGACGGGGCGGCGGTCGACGCGATGCGCCACCTGATCGGGACCGTGTCGATGCGCGGCATCGTCGTGATCGGCGAGGGCGAGAAGGACGAGGCGCCCATGCTCTACAACGGCGAGCAGGTCGGCAACGGCGAGGGCCCGTGGTGCGACGTCGCCGTCGACCCCATCGACGGCACCACCCTGATGGCCAAGGGCATGCCCAACGCCCTGGCGGTGCTCGCCGTCGCGGAGCGGGACGCGATGTTCGACCCCTCGGCGGTGTTCTACATGGAGAAGCTGGCGGTCGGGCCGGACGCCGCGGGCGCCATCGACATCACCAAGCCGGTCGGCGACAACATCCGCGCGGTGGCCAAGGCCAAGGAGATCGACGTCCGGGACGTCACGGTCACCATCCTCGACCGCCCCCGCCACGAGCAGCTGGTCAAGGACGTGCGGGCCACCGGCGCGCGGATCCGCTTCATCTCCGACGGCGACGTGGCCGGCGCGATCGCCGCCGCCCGCCCGAGCACCGGCGTGGACATGCTGGTGGGCATCGGCGGCACCCCCGAGGGGATCATCGCCGCCGCCGCGCTCAAGTGCATGGGCGGCGAGATCCAGGGCCGGCTGTGGCCGAAGGACGACGAGGAGCGTTCGAAGGCGGTCGCCGCCGGGCACGACCTCGACCGCGTGCTCACCACGAACGAGCTCGTGACCGGGGAGAACGTGTTCTTCTGCGCCACCGGCGTCACGGACGGGGACCTGCTGCGCGGCGTGCACTACCGCGCCGGCGGCTGCACCACGCAGTCCATCGTCATGCGGTCCAGGTCCGGCACGGTGCGCCTGATCGACGGCTACCACCGGCTCACGAAGCTGCGCGAGTACGCGTCGATCGACTTCGACAGCCCGAGCCACGAGGACGTCGAGGCCCCGCCGCTGCCCTGACCCGGGCGCACCTGCGGGGAACGGGGTGCCCGGCGCGGGGCCGTGCCCTGCCCCGCGCCGGATCGGACACCCGACGGGTGCCACCCCTGGGCCACCGCCCCTCCGGTGGCTCGGATCACATCCTGCTCCATGGACCCGGACGGGGGCATCGACAACTTTGCGTATCCACCCGTTCGGCCGAACGAGGGAAGCTGATCGCCTCTCAGGGCCCGGGGGCGGCGTCGGCCGCCCGACTCAGGCCACCAGCCCGAGCCGCTGTGCCGCCAGCACCGCCGTGAGCCGGTCGGCGACCCCGAGCTTCGAGTAGCAGCGCTCGAGGTGCTTGTGCACGGTGCGCTCGGCGATGTCGAGCCGCCGCGCGATCGCCCCGGCCGTCAGGCCCTCGGCGAGCAGTCCGAGCACCGCGCGTTCGCGGGGGGTGAGCCGGATGGCACTCGCGACCTCACGGCCGGAGGGCGAGGCGTTGCGCAGGGCCGCCGCGTAGGCGCGGGCCTGGCGGTCGAGACCGCTGAGCACCCGCCAGACACGGTGCGCCAGCCTCATCTCCTCGGCGCCGTACACCTCGGGCTTGCCGACGACCAGCACGCGCGGCGGCGCGCCGGGGGTCCCGATCGGGAAGGCCAACTGCTGGCCGACCCCGCAGTCCCGGAGCAGTGCCTCGCCCTCGCCGTACGCCCGTAGGTCCACGAGCGTGCTCGGCACCTCGGCCACCTGCATCAGCCGGACGTCGCCGGTCGTCCGGTAGTACTGCGCGATCGGGTGGTTGTGCGCATTGCCCGACGCCCACCTTTCGAGGTCCGCCCGGTGCCCCTCGAGCGTCGCCTCCAGCGGCAGTACTCTACCGTCGATCGTGCCGTCCCTCCGGATGTCGTTGACGGCGACACCGCCGCAGCCGAACGTCTCCCGCAACATCAACGTGACGCGATCCAGCGGCAGCTCCGTCAGCGGCTCCCGCAACAACTCGGCGGTGAACTCCAGCCAATCCCCGTCGTCGCGTTCCCTCATGGCGTCTCGACCCCCTCCGTCGACACCGCCTGCGTAGTGGCTCCGATACGGAGAGCTGATCGTTACCGCTGCACATACCCGGGCTCGGCGAATCCGCCCGGCCGGCGCAGGACCCTCGACCGAGCGCGCGTTCCCGGTACCACGGAGGATGTAATCCGGGTCATCGGACCGAGCGGTAAGGACACCCTCCGGCGGAGGATGAGGCCATGAGCGACGACGCGGCCGGCGGCACCGGCGACTTCCGCATCGAGCACGACACCATGGGCGAGGTCCGGGTCCCGGCCTCCGCCCTCTACCGTGCGCAGACCCAGCGTGCCGTCGAGAACTTCCCGATCTCCGGGCGCGGTCTCGAACGCGCGCAGATCCGCGCCCTGGGCCTGGTCAAGGGGGCCGCCGCGCGGGTGAACGGGCGGATCGGCGTGCTCGACGAGAAGCTGGCCGGGGCCATCGCCGACGCCGCCGACGAGGTGGCCGCGGGCGAGCACGACGCGCACTTCCCGGTCGACGTCTTCCAGACCGGCTCGGGCACCTCGTCGAACATGAACGCGAACGAGGTCATCGCGACGCTGGCCACCCGGGCGTCCGAACAGGACGTGCACCCGAACGACCACGTCAACGCCTCGCAGTCGTCGAACGACGTCTTCCCGACCACGATCCACCTGGCCGCCACCGAGGCCCTCGCGACGGACGTCGTGCCGGCCCTGGAGCACCTCGCCGCGACCCTGCGCACCCGCGCCGAGGACTGGGCCGAGGTCGTCAAGGCCGGCCGCACCCACCTGATGGACGCCGTGCCGATCACCCTCGGGCAGGAGGCCGGCGGCTGGGCCACCCAGGCCGAGTACGGCGCCGCGCGGGTCCGCGACGTCCTCCCCCGGCTCGGCCAGCTGCCGATCGGCGGCACCGCGGTCGGGACCGGGCTGAACGCGCCGGAGGGCTTCGGCACCGCCGTCGTCGAGGAGCTGCGTGCGGCCACCGGGCTCGACGCGCTGGCCGAGGCGCCCGACCACATCGAGGCCCAGGGCTCGCGGGACGGGCTGGTGGAGGCCTCCGGCGCGCTGCGCACCGTCGCCGTGTCGCTCTACAAGATCGCCAACGACCTGCGGTGGCTCTCCTCCGGCCCGCGGACCGGGCTCGCCGAGGTGCACCTGCCCGACCTGCAGCCCGGCTCGTCGATCATGCCGGGCAAGGTGAACCCGGTGATCTGCGAGGCCACGATGATGGTCGCGGCGCAGGTCATCGGCAACGACGCGACCGTCGCCTTCTCCGGCAGCCAGGGCAACCTCGAGCTCAACGTGATGATGCCGGTCATGGCGCGCAACGTCCTGGAGTCCGCGCGGCTGCTGTCCAACGTCGCGCGGCTGCTCGCGGACAAGGTGGTTGCGGGTGCCGAGGCCGACCTCGACCGCACCCGCGAGTACGCCGAGTCCTCCCCCTCGATCGTCACGCCGCTGAACAAGTACATCGGCTACGAGGAGGCGGCGTCGATCGCCAAGCAGGCCCTCAAGGAGCGGCGCACCATCCGCGAGGTCGTCCTGGAGCGCGGGCACGTGGAGAACGGCAAGCTGACCGAGGAGCAGCTGGACAGCGCCCTGGACGTGCTGCGGATGGCCCGGGGCGGCCGCTGACCGTCCCTCAGACCAGGTGCAGTGCCTGGGCGCGAAGCACCGCGGAGAGCCGATCGGTCACCCCGAGCTTCACGTAGCAGCGCTCCAGGTGCTTCTGCACGGTGCGCGGGGAGATGGCGAGCCGCCGCGCGATCGTGCCCGCGGTGAGGCCCTGCGCGAGCAGCCCGAGCACGGCCTGCTCGCGCGGGGTCAGCGGGATCTCCGCCGGCCCCCGCCCCTTGCCGGAGGTGACCGTGGCCAGCGCGGTGACCTGCCGCTCGAGCCCGGTGAGCAGCCGCCACAGCCGCTCGACGAGGGCCTCCTCCGCCGGCGACCACGGCTCGGGACGCCCGAGCACGAACGAGCGCGCGAGCCGCGGCGTCGCGCGCAGCGGCAGCGACAGCTGGTTCGGGGCCGAGCACTGCTCGGCCAGGTCCCGGCCGCCGTCGGCGATCCAGCGGTCGTCGTACTCGGCCGGGACGGCGAGGGTCTGCCGCGGCACCCACAGCCCGGTGGCGAGGTGGAAGCGCAGCAGCGGGTGCTCGACGGGCGCCCGGTACGCGCTCCACACCGCCAGCTCGCCGAAGTGCTCGCCGAGCCCGCCGTCGAGCCACACGTGCCGCAGCGGCTCGCCGGGTGCGACCTCGCTGTAGGTCACCCCGGCGGTCTCGAAGGTGCGAGCCAGCGCCTCCGCCAGCCGGTTCACCGGCATGTCCACCAGCGGCTCGGCCATCAGCGCCGCGACGAGCTCCATCCACTCGCGCTCCGCCCGCGTGCCCATCGCTCCTCCCGTCCACCCCCCCGGCAAGGAGCAGCCGAGCCCGCCCCGTGATGCACCCCCGGAGTGTTCGGCCGGGCACGCCCCGGGGTTACGCGGTCACCGCACGTCGGAGCCGCCGATCTCCCGTCACACCTCGGTAACGGCCCTCCCGGCGGGACGCCCGGCGGTATAGGTACTTCCTGCGCCCCTTCGGATCGGCCTTCCCCCGGCCGGACGACGGCGCGCCACCCGTCCGCCGGCTGCCGGTCACCTTCCGGCCGCCCGTGGGGGTGAGGCTTCGCCGCGGCGGCGCGCGCCGCCGGGAGTGTTCGGTGAGGAGAACGATGGACGTGCGGAAGAGGTGGGGCCGGGTCGGCGCCCTGGCGGCGGGTGTGGCCGCGGTGGCCCTGGCGGCCACGGCGTGCGTGAGCTCGGGCGGCGGTGGCGGGGGCGGCGGCTCCTCCGAGTCCGGCGGCTGGGCCACGGCCACCTCCGCCCAGGCGGGCGGCGGCATGGACGCGCTGGTGCAGGCGGCCAAGCAGGAGGGCCAGCTCAACGTCATCGCGCTGCCGCCGGACTGGGCGAACTACGGCGCGATCATCAAGGCGTTCGGCGACAAGTACGGGATCACCGTGAACTCGGCGAACCCGGAGGGCTCCAGCCAGGACGAGATCAACGCCGTCAACCAGCTCGGCACGCAGGACCGCGCGCCGGACGTGCTGGACCTCGGCCAGGCCTTCGCCACCGGCAACACCCAGCTCTTCGCCCCCTACCAGGTCGCCACGTGGAACGACATCCCCGCGGCGAACAAGGACGCGAACGGTGCCTGGGTGAACGACTACGGCGGCTACATCTCGATCGGCTGCAACGCGAAGCTGGTCGCGAACTGCCCGACCACGATCGCGGACCTCGCCAAGCCCGAGTACAAGGGCCAGGTCGCGATCAACGGCGACCCGACGCAGGCGGCGGCCGGGTTCGCGTCCGTGTGGGCAGGCGCGCTGGCCAACGGCGGCTCGCTCGACGACATCACGCCGGGGGTGACCTTCTTCGGGCAGCTCGCGAAGAGCGGCAACCTGCTGAAGGTCGACCCGAACGCGGCGACGATCGAGAGCGGGCAGACCCCGATCGTGCTCGACTGGGACTACACCAACGTCGCGCAGGCCGAGAAGGTGAAGGCGAGCTTCGAGTGGAAGGTGAACGTCCCGTCCGACGGGCTGTTCGCCGAGTTCTACTCCCAGGCGATCAACAAGAACGCGCCGCACCCGGCCGCGGCCCGGCTCTGGCAGGAGTTCCTCTACTCCGACGAGGGCCAGAACCTGTGGCTGGCCGGCAAGGCCCGCCCGGTCCGGCTGCCGCAGATGCAGCAGGCCGGCACGGCCACCCCGGAGCTGGTCGCCGCGCTGCCGCCGGTCCAGGGCACCGCGCAGTACCCGACGCAGGCGCAGACCGACAAGGCCAAGCAGGTGGTCGCCCAGCAGTGGGCCACCGCCACGGCCTGATCCCGGTCGTCGCACGGTGACGTCGCTCCTGGACACGCCCACCGCCGCTCCGGACGCGCCCGCCGCGCGTCCGGAGCGGCGGTGGCGCGCCGCGCTGGGGCTGCTGCCCTTCGCGCTCTACTTCCTGGTCTTCCTCGGCGGGCCGCTGTACTTCGTGATCAGCGGCGCGTTCACGGACGCCGACGGCCGCCCGACCCTGGGCAACCTCGTCGCCTCGCTGACCTCGCCGCAGTACCTCGCGGCGTTCCGGCAGAGCCTGCTGCTGTCCGCGGTCACCGCCGTGATCGGGGCGGTGTTCGGCACCTTCCTCGCCCAGGCCGTCCTGACGGCGCGGCCGCGCTCGCCGTTGCGCCGCGTCGTCTCGACCGCCTCGGGCGTGCTCGCCTACTTCGGCGGCGTACCCCTGGCGTTCGCGTTCATCGCGGCGCTGGGGCAGACCGGGCTGGCGACGGCGTGGCTGCGGTCGGCGGGGTTCGACCTGTACGGGTCGGGCTTCCGGATCGACTCGCTGACCGGCCTCGCGCTGACCTACGTCTACTTCCAGATCCCGCTCATGGTCATCCTGATCACGCCGGCGCTGGAGGGGCTGCTGCCGCAGTGGCGGGAGGCGGCGGAGAACCTCGGCGCGTCGGCCTGGTCCTACTGGCGGCTGGTGGCGCTGCCGGTGCTCGCGCCCGCCTTCGCCGGCGCGACGCTCGTCCTGTTCGGCAACGCCTTCGCCGCCTACGCCACCGCGCTGGCCCTGACCAGCGGCTCCATCCCGCTCGTGCCGACGGCGATCGCGTCCGCGCTGTCCGGCAACGTGCTCGTCGGGCAGGCCAACGTCGGGCTCGCGCTCGGCCTCGACATGGTGGTGGTGATCGGGATCGTGATGGTCGCCTACCTGTGGTTGCAGCGGCGTGCCGCGCGCTGGAGCCGGCGGTGAGGCGGGGGCGCCGCTGGCGGGTCGTCGTGCTCGCCCTGGCCGCGCTCTACTTCCTGATCCCGCTGGTCGCGTCGGCGGAGTTCAGCCTGCGGTCCCCCGGCGGTGGCTACGGCGTGGCCAACTACACCCGGATCGCCGAGGACCCGGTGCTGCTCTCCTCGCTGCTCACCTCGTTGCGGATCGCGGCGCTGACGGCGGTGGTCGTGCTGCTCCTGGTCGTCCCGACGGCGGTGTGGGTGCGGCTGCGGTTCCCCTCGCTGGCCGCCGTGCTGGAGAGCGCGACGATCCTGCCGATCGTCATCCCGCCGGTGGTCATGGCGGCGGGTATCGCGTTCGTGCAGGCCAACCTGGGCGGGCCGGTGTTCCGGGCACTGTTCGACTCCTCGACCAGCGCGCTCACACCCTTCTACGTGATCCTCGCGCTGCCGTTCGCCTACCGCGCGGTGGACAACGGGCTGGCCGCGATCCCGCTGCGGACCCTCGTGGAGGCCGCCCGCAACCTCGGCGCCGGGATGACGACGGCGCTGGTCCGGGTGGTCCTGCCCGCCATCCGCAGCGCGGTGCTCGGCGCCGCCTTCCTGACCCTCGCCCTCGTGCTGGGCGAGATCGTGATCGCGCGGATCCTGCTCTACACCGACACCTTCCCGATCGCCGTCGTGGAGGTCGGCCGCAGCGCAGCGGGGGTGTCGGTGGCCCTGTCCCTGGCCAGCCTGCTGCTCACCTGGGTGCTGCTGCTGGCCGTGTCGTTCGTCGGCTCGCGCCGGAGGCGGAACTCGTGAAGCCGACCATCGACACCGAGGCGGAACTCGTGAAGCCGACCATCGACACCGAGGCGGAACTCGTGAAGCCGACCATCGGCCCGGAGGAGATCGTGACCGCTGTGCAGAAGTCCCCCGCGGGGACGGCGACGGACGCCGCGGTCGAGTTCCGCGGGGTCAGCCGGGTGTTCGGGGAGACCCGCGCCCTCGACGGGCTGGACCTGGCGCTGCGCCGCGGGGAGCTGCTCGCGCTGCTCGGCCCGTCCGGTTGCGGCAAGACGACGGCGCTGCGCCTGCTCGCCGGGTTCGACCGGCCGACGAGCGGGGAGATCCGGATCGACGGCAAGGACGTCACCGACGTCCCGGCCAGCAGGCGTGACACCGGAATGGTGTTCCAGGCCTACAGCCTGTTCCCGACGATGACGGCCGCCGAGAACGTCGCCTTCGGGCTGCGGATGCGCAAGGTCGGCGGGGCCGAGCGTGCCCGCCGCGCGGCGGAGCTGCTGGAGCTCGTCGGGCTCGGCGACCGCGGCGGCTCCTACCCGCACCAGCTCTCCGGCGGCCAGCAGCAGCGGGTCGCGCTCGCCCGCGCGCTGGCCGTCCGGCCGTCCGTGCTGCTGCTCGACGAACCGCTGTCCGCGCTCGACGCCCGGGTGCGCGTGCAACTGCGGGACGAGATCCGCCGGCTGCAGCTCGCCGAGGGGATCACCACCCTGTTCGTCACGCACGACCAGTCCGAGGCGCTCGCCGTCGCGGACCGGGTGGCGGTGCTCAACGCGGGGCGGATGGAGCAGGTCGACGTGCCGCAGGAGGTCTACGCGCGGCCCGCGACCCCGTTCGTCGCCGAGTTCGTCGGCGTGATGAACACGGTGCCGGTCTCCGGGGGCCGGATCGCCCCGGGCGCGGACGGGACCACCCGGGTCCGCCCGGAGGCGCTGCTCGTCGGCGCCCCCGACGGCCTGCCCGGCACCGTCCTGACCAGCACCTTCCTCGGCCCCGTGACCCGTCTGGTGATCCGCACCGAGGTCGGCGAGCTGACCGCGGACGCCGTCACCCGCCCCGGCCTGCCCGGCATCGGCGACGACACCACGGTCCAGATCAGCGGCTGACGCCGCCCGTGTGATGGTGCCGGAGCACCACTCACCGCGCACGGGCGCCGGAGGCGCGGAGGAACCGCTCCGCCCACTCCCGCACCCGGTCGGTGAGCTCCGGCGGCGAGCGCACCTCGAACTCCGCGCCGCAGCCGCCGAGGGCGAGCAGGGGCCAGTCGAGGTCGTCGGTCGCCATCCGGAGCAGGCACCGGTCGGGACCGACCGGCTCGATCGTGGCCCAGCGCTCCAGGTGGGCCAGGCGCTCGGCGGGTGCCTCGACCACCGCCTCCACCGTCCAGGCGCCCGGGCGGTTGCGGATGCCGGACTGGACGAAGTCGGCGGCGTCGGCGGTCGGCAGCTCGCGGGGCCGGAACCGGGCCCCGGTGCGGCGCGGATCGGCGAGCCGGTCCAGCCGGAAGCTGCGCCAGTCGTGCCGGTCGAGGTCGTAGGCGACCAGGTACCAGCGCCGGCCGAGCGGGACGAGCCGGTGCGGCTCGACGTGCCGGACGCGGAGCGGGCGGTCCCGGGCGTCGGCACCGTTCGTCGGCTCGGGCCGGCGGGCGGTGTAGGTGAACTCGATCCGCTCCGAGTCCCGGCAGGCCTGCGCGACGACGATCAGCGCCTCGGGATCCAGCGCGTCCGCCCGCGGTGCACCCCAGGTGCTCGGCACGGTGACCCCGCGCAACGCGTCGACCCGGCGGCGCAGCCGCGGCGGCATGACCTGCACGACCTTGGTCAGCGCACGCAGGGCCGGCTCCTCGATCCCGGCCACTGCGCCCTGCGTCGCCGCCTGCATGCCGACGGCGAGCGCGACCGCCTCCTCGTCGTCGACGACGAGCGGCGGCAGCGCCGCCCCGGCCGCGAGCTGGTACCCGCCGTCGACGCCCCGGGTCGCCGTGACCGGGTAGCCGAGCTCGCGGAGCCGGTCGACGTCCCGGCGCAGGGTCCGCACGGACACCTCCAGCCGGGACGCCAGCTCCGGCCCCGGCCAGTACCGGTGGGTCTGCAGGAGCGAGAGCAGCCGCAGCGTCCGCGAGCTCGGTGAGGTCACGCGCTCAGTATCCGGCCCATTGCGGCCGGATCCTGACCGCTGACCGGGACCGCGACGACTAGGGCTCGACGACCGCCTTGCCCAGCACGCCCCGCTCGCCCAGCAGCGCGACGGCCTCGCCCGCCTTCTCCAGCGGGTAGGTCCCGGCGATCGGCGGGTCGACGATCCCGGACTCGAGGTACGGGATCAGCTTGTCCCACTCCGCGCGGGTGTAGCCCTCGCGCGGCATGGCGTAGGCGCCCCAGCCGACGCCGCGGACGTCGATGTTGTTGAGCAGCAGCCGGTTCACCTTGACGGTGGGGATCTCGCCGGCGGTGAACCCGATGACCAGCAGCCGGCCGAGCGGGGCGAGCGAGCGCAGCGAGTCGGTGAACCGGTCCCCGCCGACCGGGTCGACGACCATGTCGACGCCCGTGCCGCCGGTCAGCTCCTTGACGGCGTCCTTGAACCCGTCCGCCAGCACCGCCTCGTCCGAGCCGACGGACTTCACGAAGTCCGCCTTCTCCTCGGTGGAGACCACCGAGATCACCCGGGCGCCCAGGGCCTTGGCGAGCTGGATCGTGGCCGTGCCGATGCCGCCGGCCGCGCCGTGCACCAGCACGGTCTCGCCCTTCTGCAGCTGGCCGCGGGTGATCAGGGCGAAGGTCATGGTCAGGTAGTTCATCGGCAGGCAGGCGCCCGCGGCGAAGCTCACGTTGTCCGGCAGCGGGAACACGCTGAGCACCTGGGCCTTCGCCAGCTCCGCGAAGGCGCCGGTCGACGTGCTCGCGGCGACCCGGTCGCCCGGCGAGAACTCCGAGCCCTCCGGCGCCTCGCGGACCACGCCCGCCAGCTCGCCGCCGAGGGTGAAGGGCAGCTCCGGCTTGTACTGGTACATGTCCTGCGTGAGCAGCAGGTCCGGGAAGTTGACCCCGGCCGCCTTGACCTCGATCAGCACCTCGCCCGGCCCGGCCACCGGCTCCGGGACCTCGGCGATCTCCAGCGCCTGCGGCCCGTCCGTGCGGGTCACCCGTGCTGCGCGCATGCATGTCTCCTGTCGTCTCGTTCGTCGTAGAACATGTCAGGTCCGGTGCGGGGGCGCCAGGTACCGCGGGTTGGCCACGACGACCTGCGCCGTGACGGACGCGCGCACCGCGGCGACGACGTCCGGGCCGTCGGCGGGCAGCGCGCCGTCCCGGATGCGCGCGGCCAGCTCGCCGTCGTCGGCACAGCCCAGGGCGAGCAGCCGGGCGCGGTGCTCCGCGCGCTGCCCCGGCCCGAGCCGCAGCTCGCGGCGGGCGATCGTGAGGGCGTTGGCCGCGACCTTGGCGAGGTAGGCCGTGCGCGGGTCGGGCGGCGCCAGCTCCTCCCGCAGGAAGCCGGTGACCGCGTCGAGCAGCTCGTCGATCGTGGGACGGTCGTGCACGACCGGCTCCTCGACGAGGGCCGGGCCGCCGATCGGGTCCGCGACGGTGACGGGCTCGGTGAGGCCGAGTGCGAGCAGCGCGTCGTGCTCGGCCTCGGCGATCCGCCGGCCCAGCACCGCCATCTCCACGGACCGCTCGGTGCCGCCGAGGTGCCGCTCGGCCTGCATGCGGCAGATGACCGCCCACCGGGCGCAGGCGAACGCCTCCCACCACCGGGCCACCTCCGGATCGGGCCGGACCCCGGTGACGGCCTCGTACCCCGCGAACAGCTCCTCGCGCGGGCCGAACCCGCCGACCTCGGGGCCCGCCCCGAACCGCCAGGCCCGCGCGCACACCCAGCCGAGGTCCTCGCGGGGGTCGCCGACGTGCGCGAGCTCCCAGTCGAGCACGGCGCGGACGCCGGAGTCGTCGATCAGCAGGTTGCCGTTGCGGAAGTCGCCGTGCACCAGCGCGGGCGGCAGCGGGTCGGGCCGCGTCTCGGCGAGCCGACGGAACACCAGCTCCATCGCGGGCCGCGGCTCGCCGAACGCGGCGTGGCTCTCCCGCAGCTGAGCGAGCGGATCGGCGTGGTGCTCCAGCCGCGGCGCCTCCGCCGGGTCGATGACATGGATGCGGCCGAGGATCTCGCCGAACTGCCGCGCCAGCCCGGGCCGGACCGGGGCGAACCGCTCCGCGCGCAGCAGGCGGGGCGGCAGGGTCTCCCCCTCCAGCCGCTCCATCAGCAGGTACGGGCTGCCGACCCCGTCCGTCCCGTCGCCCGCGACCAGCAGCTCGGGGATCGGGACGCCGGCCCGGGCGGCCGCGCGGAAGCACTCGGCCTCGCGCGCCATGCCCTCGGGCTCCGGGGCCTCCGGCGGGTCGCGACGCAGGATCAGGGCGCGCCCGCCCGCGTCGAAGGACCAGGTCTCGCGGCTCGCACCGGCCGACAGCCGGCGCAGGTCCGTGACCGGGCCACCCACCACGCGTTCGAGGGCGGCGGCCAGCGAGTCCGGGACGACGGCCGTCATCCCCGGTACCGCACCGTGTCGAGCGCGATCTCCTGGTAGCGGGCCACGATCTCGTCGGGGGCGAGGCGTCCCCCGGGCCGGTACCAGGCGGCGGTGCTCGTGCAGGCGGCGCTGACGAACCGCGCCGCGTCGTCGGGGTGCTCGGCGCCGAACACCCCGCGCCGCACGCCGTCCCGCACCACGCGGTCGAAGATCCGCTGCTGGACGTCGCGCTTCGCCACCACCAGCCGCCGGGCGCCGGGTTCGAGGGAGCGCAGCTCGCTGTTGCCCAGCAGGCTCTCCCGCTGCGACTCCAGGTGCACCCGCACGTGCGCCCGGACGACGGCCCGCAGCCGGTCGGCCGGGTCCTCGCCCGCCAGGTCGAGCTCCTCCTCGGTGGCCGCGATCAGCACGTCCATCCCGCGGTCGAGCATCGTCGCGAGCAGGCCGTGCTTGGAGGTGAAGTGGTGATAGAGCACGGCCGGGCTGGTCCCGGCGGCCGCGGCGATGTCGCGTACCGAGGTGCCGTGGTAACCGTGCACCGCCATCACCTCGACGGCGGCCGCGATGAGAGCGGCCGCCGTGGGCTCGTCGCCCGGCAGCACGAGCGTGGTGGGCGGCAGCCCCTCCCCGGGGCTTCCACGACGCGCCCCGACGGGCGCGGCCGGCTTCTCGGCGCTGACCATGCCGCCACCCTAACCGCTCTGAACGAGCGTTCAAAGCACTGTTGACGAAGCAGGTGAGTCGTCCTACGGTGCGCTGAACGAGCGTTCGGCGTCGGGCCGGGCGCGGCACCGACGGAGGTGCATCCCCCATGGCCGGTCCCTACGCCGGGCTGAAGGTCTTCGACCTGAGCCACGTGATCGCAGGGCCGTTCTGCACCCGCATGCTCGCCGACCTGGGTGCCGACGTGATCCGCGTCGAGCAGCCGACCGGCGACCTCATGCGCGCGCTGCCGGTCGCCGTCGGCGACCCGGAGGACCACGTGTCCAGCGCGTACGCGCAGTACAACACCGGCAAGCGGTCCGTCGGGCTGAACCTCAAGGACCCGCGCGGGCTCGACCTGGCGCTGCGCCTGGCGGACTGGGCCGACGTCGTCGTCGAGAACTTCGCGCCCGGGGTCCTGGGCCGGCTCGGCCTCGGCTGGGACGTGCTGCACGGCCGGGACGCCACCACGATCCTCTGCTCGCTCTCGACCTTCGGGGCGACCGGCCCGTACTCGCACCTGTCCGGCTTCGGGCTGGTCGCCGAGGCCTACTCCGGACTGATGTCGCTGACCGGCGAGGAGGGCGGGCCGCCGATGCACTTCGGCACCGCGCTCGCCGACGTCAACTCCGCGGTGCACGCGCTCGCCGGCATCGGCGCCGCACTGCACCACCGCGCGACCACCGGCGAAGGCACGCACGTCGACATCTCGGCGTTCGACGCGCTGTTCGCGATGATCGACCAGCAGCCGGCGGCGGGCGCGTTCACGAACGGCGAGGCGGTGCGCGGCAAGTACGGCAACCGGCACACCACCAGCGTCCCGTCCGGCGTCGCGACCTGCGCGGACGGCACGCACCTCGCCTACGGCATGAGCGGCGACGTCTTCTTCGCGCGCCTGGTGAAGGCCATGGACGCGCCCGAGCTGCTCGACTCCTACGGCACGGTCCAGGCGCGCGTCGCGGACCCCGGGCCGCTCTACGACCGGATCGAGGCCTGGGCCGCCACCTGGCCGACGGCCGACGCCCTGGTCGAGCACCTCGTGGCGCACGGCCTGTCCGCCGCCCGGGTCCGCGGGGTCCGGGAGAACCTCGCCGACCCGCACCTCGTCGCGCGCGGCACGCTCAGCCCCGTCCGGCAGCCCGGCCACGGCGAGGTCCTCCTGCAGACCGCCCCCTACCGCTTCTCGGGCGCCGAGGTGCGCCCGGGACGACCCACCGGACCGATCGCCGCCGACACCGCCGAGGTCCTCGCCGACGTGCTCGGCCTCGACGACGCGGCGGTCGCGGCCCTCTTCGACGACGGGGCCGTCCACGGTCCCCGGGAGACAGGGAAAGGAGCCCGATGACCGTCACGCTCGACCGGAACGCCGACGGCACGATCGCGACCCTCAGGTTCGCGAGCGACCACCCGATGAACGTCTTCACGGTCGACACCCTCGAGGCGCTGCGGGAGAAGGTGGCCGAGGTCGCCGCGGACCGCGCCGTCCGCGTCCTGGTGCTCACCGGCAAGGACACCGTCTTCTCCGGCGGCGCGGACCTGGGCTACCTCGGGTCGCTCGACGACGAGGAGTACAAGCACTACATCGCCACCGAGTACGCGCTGTTCGCCGAGGTGGAGGACCTGCCGCTGATCACGGTCGCGGCGATCTCCGGGCCCTGTGTCGGCAACGCGACGGAACTCGCCCTGGCCTGCGACTTCCGGATCTGCGCGAGCGACGCCCGGATCGGGCTGCCGGAGATGAAGGTCGGCTTCGTGTCCCCCGCGCAGCGGCTGACGGCCTACGTCGGCATCGGCAAGGCCAAGGAGCTGATCTACGGCGGCCGGCTGGTGCCCGCCGCCGAGGCCCTCGAGCTGGGCCTGGTCACCGCGGTGGCCGACGACCTCGCTGCCGAGGTCGAGAGGGCGACGCAGCGCTACGCCGCGTACTCCGCCTACGCGCTGCCGCTGACCAAGCTGGGCATCCACCGCTGCTACGGCCTCGCCGGCGACGGGCCCAGCCGTGCCTACGACGCCGACGAGCAGGCCGCGGCGTTCGCGACCTTCCGCGGGCCGGACTACGCCGAGGGTGCGGCGGCGGCGCTCGACGGCCGCCGGCCCCGGTTCACCGCGCAGCGACCCGCGTCCACCGACGAGATCCTGAAGGGCACCCGATGATCGTCGACTTCCTGGCGGGCGCCGTGCCCGACGAGGACGCGTTCACCCTCTCCGAGGCCGTCACCCACGGCCGGCTGCGCGGCTACGCCGAGCACTTCGGCGGCACGCTCAAGCCCGCCCGCACCCACGCCGAGGTCACCGAGCGGTGGTCCGCCGCGCGGGAGGCCGCGCGCGAGCGCGTGCCCTCCGAGGAGGACTTCCTCCGCATGCTCGACGACGGCGGGATCGGCCTCGCCGGGGTCTACACCGAGTCCTTCGGGTCCCGGCTGGGCGTGCCGACCGCCGACAACGGGCTGGTCGCGGACTTCGTGAAGCGGCACTCGGACCGGGTGATCGGGTTCGGCGGGGTGGACCCCTGGGAGCTCGACGCGGCCCGCACGGTCGACGAGGCCGTCGAGCTCGGGCTCTCCGGGGTGGTGCTGTCCCCGTTCAAGCAGCAGCTGCTGCCGGACGACCCGCGGATGGCCCGGGTGTACGGCCGGTGCGAGGCGCTCGGGGTGCCGGTCCTGCTGCACACCGGGATCAACTGGTCGCTCGACGCCGCCTACGACGTCGGCCACCCCCGGTACATCGACGCCCTCGCCACTGCGTTCCCCGACCTCAAGGTCGTCGCGCTGCACGCGGCGTGGCCGTGGGTCGAGGACATGATGATGGTGACCTGGCGGCACGAGAACGTCTACGTCGACCTCTCCGCGCACCGCCCGCGCACCTTCACCCGGCCGAACTCCGGCTGGGAGCCGCTGCTGCAGTTCGGCAACCGCCAGCTCGCCGACAAGGTGCTGTTCGCCTCCACCTGGACACTGCTCGGCGTCCCGCCGGCGGACCTCGTCGCCGAGGTCCGCGCGCTGCCGCTGAAGGACGAGGTCATGGACAAGTGGCTGGGCGGCAACGCCCTGCGGCTGCTGGGGAGGGCCTGACCGTGCTCGTCTCGGACATCATCCGGAACAACGCCCGCGCCCGCGGCGCCTCGGTCGCCCTCGTCGTCGACGGTCGCGAGATCACCTACGCGGCCCTGCAGGAGCTCGTCGAGGAGACCGCCGGGGCGCTCACCGCCCGCGGGATCGGCTACGGCGACCGGGTCGCCGTACTGGCGAAGAACAGCCTGGAGTACGTCCAGCTCTACTTCGCGACCGCCTCGATCGGCGCGATCCTCGTGCCGCTCAACTTCTGGCACCGCGGTGCGGAGCACGCGTACACCATCGGCGACTCCGAGCCGGCACTGTGGTTCGTCGAGGCGCAGTACGACGAGGTGTCGCAGGAGGCCCGCGCCGCGCACCCGGACCTGCCGGTGCTGCGGATCCCCGGCCCGGAGGGCGACCGCGCCGACTGGGAGGCCTTCAGCGCCGCCGCCGTCGACGTGCCGCCGCTGACGGTCGACGAGCGCGACCCGCACATGATCCTCTACACCTCGGGGACCACCGGGAAGCCCAAGGGCGCCATGCTCTCCCACCGCCGCACGGTGGACGACGGCCTGGCCATGGCGGCGACGCTGCGGGCGAACGATCGCGACGTCTTCATGAACTACTTCCCGCCCTTCCACGTGGGCAACTGGGACCACATGAAGCCCTTCCTGCTGATGGGGGCCACGGTGATCCTGCTGCGGGAGTTCGATCCCGACGTGGTGCTCGACCTGCTGCCTCGGCACCGGGTCTCGGTGGTCCTCGGCGTCCCGACGATGCTGCACGCGCTGATCACGCACCCGTCCTTCCCGGACACCGACACCTCGTCCGTGCGGCTGCTCTACTACGGCGCCTACGACCCCAGCGGCATCATGGACCGCACCGCGGACGCGTTCGGCGCCCGCGAGGGCAAGGTGCAGTTCGCCCACACCTACGGCCTGACCGAGGGCGGCCCGTTCGTCACCTGGTGCCCCCCGGAGGACGTCTTCGACCGCTGGGGCTCGATCGGACGCGCGATGCCCGGCGTCGACGTCGCCCTCCTGGACGACGACGGCAACGAGGTCGCCCCCGGCGAGCCCGGCGAGATCTGCGTCCGGGGCCCGCGGATGAGCGGGTACTGGCGCAACGAGGAGGCCTCGAAGGCGGCGCTGGCGGGCGACCGGCTGCACACCGGCGACATCGCCGTGGCCGACGCCGACGGCTTCCTCACCATCGTCGACCGCAAGAAGGACATGATCCGCTCCGGCGGCCAGAACGTCTGGTCCAAGGAGGTCGAGGACTGCCTGGCCAAGCACCCGGGCGTCGCCGACGCGGCGGTGATCGGCCTGCCCGACCCGGTCTACGAGGAGCAGGTGGTGGCGGTCGTCGTGCCCGCCGGCGAACCGTCCGACGGCCTGGCCGAGGAGCTCACCGCGTTCGTCAAGGCGAACCTGGCGGGCTACAACACGCCCAGGCAGGTCCACTTCGTCGACGAGTTCCCCCGCACCGCGGTGGGCAAGATCCAGAAGCACGTGCTCCGGGAGCGGTTCCGGACCTGACCCATCCGCGAGTCGGGAGTTCCGGCAGCGCGGGTCGCGAGTTCCGGCACCGGCCTCCCGGCCACCGGCCGCCACCCGTGCTGCCGGCACCGCTCGACGTCTCCGTTGGACACCTACGAGGAAGTAGGAGAGGCACCATGACCGATCCCGCCGAGCCGGCCGCGCCGGCTCCCGACGCACGGCGGCGCGCCGCCGCCGTCACGGCCACCCCGGCCTTCACCGAGCTCGTCCGCAGCCGCAACCGCTTCGCGATCCCCGCGGCGGCGCTCGGATTCGGGGCCTACCTGCTCGTCATCGTGCTGTCCGGCTTCACGCCCGTGCTGAACGGCAAGGCCCTCGGCCAGCTGAGCTGGACCTTCGTCCTCACCGCGCTGATCTTCCCGCTCGTCTGGCTGCTGTGCGGGCTCTACACCCGCCGGGCCGCACGGTGGGACGAGCTGGCCGACCGGGCGGTGGCCGAGTCGGGTATCGAGACCCGGGCGACCGCCCCCACCGCCGAGAAGGGACTCCACCGATGAGCGCCGACCCGATCACGATCGGGATCTTCGTCGCGGTCATCGCGCTGACCCTGGCCATCACGGCCTGGGCGGGCAAGCGCAACCGCGACGCGGGCTCCCACTACGTCGCGGGCGGGCAGATCACCGGCTGGCAGAACGGCCTCGCGATCTGCGGCGACCTGCTCTCCGCCTCCACCTTCCTCGGTGTCGCGGGCATCCTCGCGTTGCAGGGAATCTACGGCTTCTACCTGGTCGCGGGCGGACTCGTCGCGTTCCTGCTGGTGCTGCTGCTGGTGGCCGAACCGCTGCGCAACCTGGGTCGGTACACGATCGCCGACGTGCTCTCGAGCCGGTTCCGGTCGAAGGGTGTGCGCGCGGTGATGGCGGTCAACACCCTCGTGGTCACGGTCTTCTACATGATCGCCCAACTGGTCGGTGCCGGCGTGCTGATCAGCCTGCTGGTCGACGTGCCGTACTGGGTCGCGGTGATCGTCGTCGGCGTGCTGATGGCCGTCTACATCACGGTCGGCGGGATGCTCGCCACGACCTGGATCCAGATCGTCAAGGCCGTCATGCTGCTCGCGGCCCTGGCGATGCTGGTCGTGCTGGTGCTCGCCCGGTTCGGCTGGAACCCGATGGCGCTGTTCCAGGCGGTCTCCGAGGCCTCGCCGACCGACCTGTTCGCCCGCGCCAGCGGCGTCGTTCCCGGGCTGGACCTGCTGTCCGTCGCGGTCGCGCAGGTGCTCGGCACCGCGGCCCTGCCGCACATCCTGATCCGGTTCTTCACCGTGCCCGACGCCAAGGTCGCCCGGAAGTCCATGAGCGTCGCGCTGTGGATCCTCGGCCTGGCGTTCCTCGCGATGCCGTTCATCGGTTACGGCGCGGCGGCGATCGTCGGTCAGGCGCAGGTCGCGGCGGCGAACAAGGCCGGCAACCTGGCGGCGCCGCAGCTTGCCGAGACCCTCGGCGGTCCGGTGCTCTTCGCCGTGATCTCGGCAGTGGCGTTCGCGACGATCCTCGCGGTCGTCGCCGGCCTGGTGATCGCGGGCTCGGGCGCGGTCGCGCACGACATCTACAGCTCGCTGATCCGTAAGGGGAAGGCGTCCGACGCCGAGCAGGTCAAGGCCGGCCGGATCGCCGCCGTCGCCATCGCCGCGGTGTCGATCGTGCTCGCCCTCGGCGCGCAGAACACCAACATCGCGCTCCTGGCGCTGATGGCGGTCGTGGTCGCGGCGAGCGCGAACGTGCCGGTGCTCGTGCTGCTGCTGTTCTGGCGGCGGCTCACCACCACCGGCGTGATCGTCGGCGTGGTGGCCGGCCTGGTCACCTCGGTCGCCCTGGTGCTGGTGGGGCCGGGCGTGATGGGCACGTCGGCGCTCTACCCGCTCTCCTACCCCACGCTCGTCTCGGTGCCGATCGGTTTCCTGGGCTGCT
The DNA here is from genome assembly GCF_039542425.1 of Pseudonocardia yuanmonensis. Taxonomy (NCBI): domain Bacteria; kingdom Bacillati; phylum Actinomycetota; class Actinomycetes; order Pseudonocardiales; family Pseudonocardiaceae; genus Pseudonocardia; species Pseudonocardia yuanmonensis. The sequence continues at coordinate 82,477 of NZ_BAABIC010000021.1, read as the reverse complement.
GGCTGGGCACCGTGCTCGGCCGGCCGCGGCGGGAGCAGGAGGTCCCGTACGACGAGATGCACGTGCAGGCGATGACCGGCCGCGCCGTCGTCTGACCCCGGATCTCCGGCCCGCCCGGGAGGAAGAATTCCGGGCGGGCCGTGAATTGAGGACAGGATCTGGCCGGAGTGGTCCGTAGCGTCGTACCCGTCAGCAGGACACGACGAGAGGCGGACGCAGTGACCACCACCGGGACCATCCCCGCGACCACCCCCTCCACCCCGACCCCGACCGGCGAGAAGGCGGACCTGCTGGGAGCGCTGGCCAAGCACCGGTTCCTGTTCCGCTACACCGTGCAGGGTCTGACGGACGAGCAGGCCGCGGCGACCCCGACGGCGAGCGAGCTGTGCCTCGGCGGGCTGATCAAGCACGTCATGTACGGGGAGCGGAACTGGATCACCTTCGTGCTGGAGGGGCCCTCGGCCATGGAGTTCACCGAGGAGAGCTTCGTCGAGCACGCGAACAGCTTCCGGATGCTCCCGGGCGAGACGCTCGAGGGGCTGCTGGCGGAGTACGAGCAGATCGCCGCGCGCACGGAGGAGGTGGTATCGGCGCTGACCTCGCTGGACCTCTCGCACCCGCTGCCGGAGGCGCCCTGGTTCACCGAGGACGCCTGGTCGGCGCGGCGCGTCCTCACCCACATCATCGCGGAGACCGCCCAGCACGCCGGGCACGCGGACATCCTGCGCGAGACGATCGACGGCCAGAAGTCGATGGGCTGACCCGGCCCTTGGCGGCGGTGCGGGCCGCCGGGCCGGGTCGGGGGGTCGGTCCGGCGGCGCGCGAGATGTCGGTGCCCGCTGCTCTAATGCGGACCGTGCTGCTCCACGACGTGGTCCGGACCTCCGCCGCGGTCGGCGCCACCCGCTCCCGCAAGGAGAAGACGGTGGCGCTCGCCGCGCTGCTGAACCTGGCCGGGCCGGCCGAGGTCGCGCCGGCCACGGCCTGGCTCGCGGGCGAGCCGCGGCAGGGGCGGATCGGCACCGGCTGGCGCACCCTCTCGGGCCTGGCCGGCGCCCCCGCGGCGGAGCCCACGCTCGCCGTCGCACAGGTCGACGAGCTGCTCACCGAGCTGGCCGGTACGGCCGGGGCGGGCTCGACCCGCCGGCGTCGCGAGCTGCTCGAGTCGCTCTTCGGCGCCGCGACCGAGGAGGAGCAGGCCTTCCTCGTCCGGCTGCTGACCGGCGAGCTGCGGCAGGGGGCGCTGGAGGGCGTGATGCTCGACGCGATCGCCGCGGCCGCCGAGGTGCCCGCGGCGGTCGTGCGGCGGGCGTTCATGTTGTCCGGCAGGCTCCCCGAGACCGCCGCGCTGGCCCTGTCCGAGGGCGCCCCCGGGCTGGAAGCGGTGCGGCTGGAGGTCGGGCGGCCGGTGCGGCCGATGCTCGCCAGCCCCGGCTCGTCGCTCGACGCGGCGTTGGAGTCGCTCGGCGAGGAGGTCACGGTCGAGTACAAGCTCGACGGCGCGCGCATCCAGGTGCACCGCTCCGGCACGGAGGTCCGGGTGTGGACGCGGACGCTGCGCGAGGTCACCGACAGCGTCCCGGAGCTGGTCACGCGCGTGCGGGAGCTGGCGTGCACCACCGCGGTGCTCGACGGCGAGACCCTCGCGCTCGACGACGACGGCCGGCCCCGCAAGTTCCAGGACACCATGTCCCGCTTCGGCTCCGAAGGGTCCGAGGACGTGCTCCTGAGCCCGTTCTTCTTCGACCTCCTGCACCTCGACGGGCGCGACCTGCTCGACGAGCCGCTCGCCACCCGGCTCGACGCGCTGGCCGACCTCCTCGCCGATCCGGCGCAGGAGCCGCTGCGGATGCCCGGGATCCGCCGGCCGACCCCGGACCAGGCCGCGGACGTGCTCGACGGCGCGTTGTCGGCCGGGCACGAGGGCGTCGTCGTCAAGGCGCTCGACGCCCCCTACGCGGCCGGGCGGCGCGGCAAGAGCTGGCAGAAGGTCAAGCCGGTGCACACGCTCGACCTCGTCGTGCTCGGCGCGGAGTGGGGCTACGGCCGCCGCACCGGCACCCTGTCGAACATCCACCTCGGTGCGCGCGACCCGGACGGCGGCCCGCCGATCATGGTCGGCAAGACCTTCAAGGGCATGACGGACGAGCTGCTCGCCTGGCAGACGAAGGAGTTCCCGGGGCACGCGGTGCACGACGACGGGCACGTGGTCGAGATGCGCCCCGAGCTCGTCGTCGAGATCGCCCTCGACGGCGCCCAGCGCAGCGTCCGCTACCCCGGCGGGGTCGCCCTCCGCTTCGCCCGGGTCCTCCGCTACCGCCCCGACAAGACCCCCGCGGAGGCGGACACGATCGACGCGGTCCGCGCCCTCCTGTAGCGCGAGTCGACACTCCCGGGACACCGAGTCGCAGATCCCGGGAGAAGATGCCGCACATCTCTCGCCCGATCCTGCGGCGCGCGGCCCATCTCGCCGCTATCCTTGGTTCTCCGTGCGCTTCCTCGACGGGCACCGGCCCACCTCGGACCTCACCTACGACGACGTCTTCCTCGTCCCGGGGCGGTCCTCCGTCGCCTCCCGCTTCGACGTCGACCTGACCACCGCCGACGGCACGGGCGCCACGGTGCCGGTCGTCGCGGCCAACATGACCGCGGTCGCGGGCCGCCGGATGGCCGAGACGCTGGCGCGGCGCGGCGCGCTGACCGTGCTGCCGCAGGACGTCGCGCCCGAGGCGGTCGCCGAGATCGTCGCGTGGATCAAGTCGCGCCACCCCGTGTGGGACACCCCGCTCGTGCTGCGGACCGGCGACGCGGTGGCCGACGCGCTGAACCTGCTCCCGAAGCGCGCGCACGGCACGGTCGTCGTGGTCGACGACGGCGGGCGGCCGGTCGGGACGGTCGACGAGGCCGCGTGCACCGGCGTCGACCGCTTCACCCGACTCGCCGACGTCCTCGACGGCTCCCCGGTCATGCTCCCGCTCGGCACCCCGCCGCGGGAGATCTTCGACGCGCTCGGCGGCCGCGGCGTCGCCCTCGGCCTCGACGACGAGGGTCGCCTCGCCGGCCTGCTCACCGCGCTCGGCGCGATCCGGGCCGGGATCTACACGCCCGCCCTCGACAGCCACGGCCGGTTGCGCACCGCCGCGGCGATCGGCATCAACGGCGACGTCCCGACCAAGGCCAAGGCGCTGCTCGAGGCCGGGGTGGACGTCCTCGTCGTGGACACCGCGCACGGGCACCAGGACAAGATGATCGACGCGCTGAAGGCGGTCCGGGCGGTGGTCCGCGACTCCGGGCTGTCGGTGCCGATCGCGGCGGGCAACGTCGTCACCGCCGAGGGCGTGCACGACCTGGCCGAGGCCGGTGCAGACGTGATCAAGGTCGGCGTGGGTCCGGGTGCCATGTGCACCACCCGGATGATGACCGGCGTCGGCCGCCCGCAGTTCTCCTCGGTGCTGGAGTGCGCCACGGCCGGGCGGGAACACGACGTCGCGATCTGGGCGGACGGCGGCGCGCGCTTCCCGCGGGACGTCGCGCTCGCGCTGGCGGCCGGCGCTGCGTCGGTGATGATCGGCTCCTGGCTCGCCGGCACCTACGAGTCCCCCGGCGACCTGCTGCGCGACGAGTCCGGCCGCGCGTACAAGGAGTCCTTCGGCATGGCGTCCAAGCGGGCGGTGAGCGCCCGGACCCGCGGCGACGGCGACTTCGACCGGGCGCGCAAGGGCCTGTTCGAGGAGGGCATCTCCAGCTCCAAGCAGCTGCTCGACCCGGCCCGCCCCGGCGTCGAGGACGTGCTCGACGGCATCTGCTCGGGCGTCCGCTCCGCCTGCACCTACGCGGGCGCCCGCTCCCTCGCCGAACTGCACGAGCGCGCGATCGTGGGCATCCAGACCAGCGCAGGCTTCACGGAAGGCACTCCCCACGGCCTCTGATCCCGCACGAGCGGCACTTTCGCTCACACCTAGGGAACGAGAGCGCCGCTCGCTCATCAGCAGGGTCGCGCGGGAACCCTGGCAGTGAGCGGCGCTCTCGCTCATACCTAGTGAGCGAAAGTGCCGCTCGCTCACCGGCTTGCGCGACCAACGCAGCTCACCAAGCTCAGGCGCGCGGGGCGGTCCTCGGAGCTACGAGTCCACGGGGACGGCCCTCACCGGCGGTCGCGGGCGGAGCGCGGCGTGGGCGTGTGCCCGTCGGAGTTCCTCGACGACCTCCGCGCCCCGCCGGCGCAGGGTCTGCGGCAGCGAGTGGACGATCAGGATGCCGTGCGCGCTGAGGCGACCGTGTCGCTCCACAGTGCGTTCGTAGTCCGCGGCGGAGAAGTGGAACTCGACCGAGTCGATCTCCCAGGCGAGGCCGACGTCGTCGAACCAGGCGTCGGGTCTGGCGATCTCGCGGCCGGCGGCGTCGAGGATCCGCGGGTTCCAGAGCGGTGCTGGCAGCCGGGTTCGCGCGACCAGCTCACGGGCCTTCGCCTCGGCGACCGACCGCACGCCGTCGGCCAGTTCCTGCAGCACGGCACGGGGCAGGGCCGATCCACGGCTGGTGCCTGCGCGGAGCTCCGCGGCGAGTTCGGCGACCGTCGCCCGCCCGGTCTGCACGACCTCGGCGAGGACCGCCCGGACCTGGTCCCGCTCCCGGCAGCGGCGGCTGAAGTCGAGGGCCGAGCGCACGACGGGCGCGGCCCGCCAGGGCCCGGGGACCGGCAGCGGTACCCGCTCGGTGCGCTCGGCCAGAACCGTCCCGGCCCCGAGGCGGCGCCGATCTGACGGCACCAGCACGTGCACGGGACCGGACGGGTCCGGCGCCCGCCGCAGCCCGGCGATCTCGAGCGCATCGAGCCCGGTGAGCACGGCTTCAGGGCCCGCGTAGGCGAGGGCGGCCCGGCGTAGGTCCTCGCGCGTCGGCGGGCCGTTCCTGAGGGAGACGACACCGGGCAGCAGGGCACGCCAGGGTCCACCCGGACGACAGCGCTGGTGGATCGTCCGGCGCGGCACCCCGAGGGCCTCGAGCTCCCGGACATGGACGACGTACGAGTCGACGCGGAACGCGATCTCGTCGAGGGTCAACGGGCAGACGCGGAGGGGCACGCCGTCCATGCTGGCCAGAACGCAGACGTCGTGCACACGTCCGTCCACAGGTGCCGTCTGCTGTGGACAACTGCAGCATCGCCCATGAGCGAACGGCGCTCTCACTCACTAGGTATGAACGAGAGCGCCGTTCGCTCACTGTGGTCAGTTGCCCGGGCCCTCCAGCATCTCCGTCACGAGGGCGGCGATGGGGCTGCGCTCGGAGCGGGTGAGGGTGACGTGGGCGAAGAGGGGGTGACCCTTCAGCTTCTCGATCACCGCCGCGATGCCGTCGTGCCGGCCGACCCGGAGGTTGTCGCGCTGGGCGACGTCGTGCGTGAGGACCACGCGTGAGGCGGTGCCGAGCCGGGAGAGCACGGTGAGGAGCACGTTGCGCTCCAGCGACTGCGCCTCGTCGACGATCACGAAGGTGTCGTGCAGGGACCGGCCGCGGATGTGGGTGAGCGGCAGGACCTCCAGCATCCCGCGGGCGATCACCTCGTCGAGCACGTTCTGGCTGACCAGCGCACCGAGGGTGTCGAAGACGGCCTGGGCCCAGGGGCCCATCTTCTCCGCCTCGCTGCCGGGCAGGTACCCGAGCTCCTGCCCGCCGACGGCGTAGAGCGGCCGGAACACCACGATCTTGCGGTGCTGCTGGCGCTCCATGACGGCCTCGAGGCCGGCGAGCAGCGCCAGCGCCGACTTGCCCGTGCCGGCGCGGCCGCCGAGGGAGACGATCCCGACCTCGGGGTCGAGCAGGAGATCGAGCGCGACCCGCTGCTCCGCGGAGCGCCCGTGCAGCCCGAAGGCCTCGCGGTCACCACGGACCAGCTTGATCTGCTTGTCCGGAGTGACCCGGCCCAGCGCCGACGACGTGCCGCCGAGCAGCCGGATGCCCGTGTGGCACGGCAGTTCGGCCGCCTCGGGGTGGTCCAGCAGGCCCTCGCGGAAGAGCGTGTCGACCTCGTCCGGGGCGACCTCGATGTCCGCCATCCCGGTCCAGCCGGAGGGGACGACGTCCTGCCCGTGGTACTCGTCGGCGGGAAGCCCGACGGCCGCGGCCTTGACCCGCAGCGGCATGTCCTTCGTGACCAGCACGACCCGCCGCCGGGGTCCGTACTCCGCCTGCAGGTTGAGCGCGCAGGCGAGGATCCGGCTGTCGTTGCTGTCCGTGCGGAAGCCGCTCGGCAGCACCGACTGGTCGCTGTGGTTGAGCTCGACGTGGAGGGTGCCGCCGGCGTCCCCGATCGGGACGGGCGCGTCGAGCCGGCCGTGCTTGATCCGCATGTCGTCGAGCTGCCGCAAGGCGGCCCGCGCGAACCACCCGAGTTCCGGGTGGTGCCGCTTGCCCTCGAGTTCGGAGATGACCACGAGCGGGAGGACGACCTGGTGCTCGTCAAACCGGGTCAGCGACCACGGGTCGGAGAGGAGGACCGAGGTGTCGAGCACGTAGCAGCGGGGCGTGACGTCCGCGGGGACGTCGGAGCCGCTCTCCTGAACCGGGGCCGTACGACGTTCGGTCACGGGTGCTCCCTCGCGGGCGCGGCACCACGCCCACAGTTCCGGTGGGCCGGCCGACCCCGGTGCGGTTGCACGAACCACGTCTGCGACGCCGCCCGCACGCCCGCAAGGGCCGGGTGCCGGCCCTCTCGGGTGCTTTGCAACACCACGTCCAGGGCCTCCCCGAGCGGTGCGATCGGGACGCACCGCCACCGCTGACGCTACTAGCGGTCACCCTGATGCGGTCAAGGGTGACATCGCGTCGCGAGCGCCACCGATCCCGAGAATTAACAGAACGGCCGACCGCTCATCGCATGATCGACACCGTCCGTCGCGACCGTTCCCCGGCCGGCCGCCCGCCGTCCGGTCCAGCGCCCGGCGGCCGGTGAGATCACCACGGCGGGCGTGACGGGCTCGTCGAGGGCGCGGCGGAAGCGCGCGGCGTCGCCCGCCCACCAGGTGCGCAGCAACGGATATCCGACGACGTAGGTGGCCGTGTACGCACGCCAGTGCGGGTCCGTGAGGAAGCGCAGGACCCGGTCGGCGCGGGCCCCGTCGAGCAGCAGCCACCGTCGCAGGTGGTCACGGGCCGCCGTCTCCCCCGCCCGGTCGAGGAGGAGCGCGGCGTCGAGCCGGACCTGCTGCAGCGGCAGCATCGCCTCGTCCAGCGCCTCCGCCAGCTCACCGTCCGTGACCACGCCGACCTCGGCGAGCACCCCGGCCGCCCAACCGCCCCACCCGGGCCCGACGACGGCGTCCAGCCCGAGGTCCGCCACTCCCTCGACGACGAGCGCGCGCGGGCTGCGGGTCAGGCTCAGTGCCCGCTCGGGTGCGCTCCGGGCCGCGGCCGCCCGCCGCAGGTGCTCGACGTGGTGGCCCGGGTAGGTCTCGTGCGCGACGAGCCGGGCGAGCTGCCCCGCGCGCTGCGGGGCGTCCGCGCTGAACCGGGCGAGCGAGCGGCTCCCGCCGAGATGGCGGGTGAACCCGCTCCACGGCCGCCCCTCGACGAGCTCGATCTCGACCTGCTCGCCCGGCGGCAGCCCGAGCACCCCGGTGGTCCGCGCCCGCAGCGCCGCGACGAGCGCCCGGATCGCGGCGGGTCGCCGTCCGGCGGGCAGCTCGTCCCGCGTGCGGTGCGCGGCCAGCCGCTCGCCCAGCGGGCCGGGCCCGGACAGGAGGGCGTCGAGCACCCGGTGTGCCTCCCGGTAGCGGTCCGGGTCGCCGGGGGCGACGTCGACGCCGTACGTCTCGCGGATCTCGGTCCGCAGCGGCACCCGCTCGCCCGCGGAGGTCCGGGCGGTCCGCTCGAGGGCCCGCAGCTCGCCGTCGAGGAAGGCCTCCCGCACCGGCGGGAGACCCAGGTACGGGACCGCCCGCCGCAGCCGCGCGGCCTCGCGCACCAGGTCGGACGGTGCCGGGGGCCGCCCCGAGCGGACGTGCCGGCGGAGCGCCGGATCGCCGTCGAAGGCCTCCACGGTGCCGGGGGCGAGGCGGTCCAGCCCCAGCGCGAGCAGCGCCACGTCACGCGCGATCGCGCTCGCCTTCACGGAGATCCCCGCATCACCGGGACGCTACCCGCCGGACGCCCGTCCGGCGCCCCGTCCACGATCGTGACGGGCCGGGTTCCGATCGGGTGGATCGGTCACCGACCGTTCCCGGAAACGGACGGAAAGCGCGCCCGCGACGACTCCGAATTCCTCCTATCCGGGGAGTAACCAAACGCAGCGTCCGCACTTCACACGATGGTGGAACGAGATTTGTTGTATTCGCGCGACGGCGGATAGCTTTCGGGGCAGTCGGCGCGGGCTCCCCGGTCGGACGCTGACTCGAAAGGTGCCGGCTCGCCGGTTCCGCGGACTTACAGGAGAGAAACTGTGCTGAAGAAGGCTGGAATCGTCGCGACCGGCGTCGCCGCCTCCCTCGTCGCGGTCAGCCCGCTCGCCTTCGCCGGCGACAAGGGCCACGACCACCACGACAAGGGCGACAAGGGCCACCACGGCTCGTCGGTCACCGGCATCGACAAGTCGGGCAAGGGCCTGCTGAACGTCTCGGGCAACAACGTCAACGTCCCGATCCAGGCCTGCAACAACGACGTCCCGGTGAACGTCGGTGCGCTCGCCCTGCAGGGCAACGCCAAGGACATCACCGGCGCGCTGACCGGCGCCCTCGGCCTGTTCGGCAAGGCCGACGCCGACACGAAGGTGAAGACCGACAACGACGACGTGTGCGGCCTCAAGGCCGCCTCCGGCGACTCGGTGAGCTGACCTCCCGTCAGCGTCTCGGCAGGACGCCGGCCCGGTTCCCGGGCCGGCGTCCTGCCGTGTGGCCGGCCCCGGGTCGGTCACGTGTTCCGCAACTCATCCGATCGTGCGAGTAACTTCCTCAGGAATCGAGAATCGACACGATCGTGGTACGGAATTCGTTATCCGAGCGTCATCCGGATAACGTTCTGCGCAGTCGGTGCGGGCTCCCCGGTCGGTCACCGACTTGTCAGTCCGGGCCTTCCCCGGGCCCGAACGAACACAGGAGAAGAACAATGCTGAAGAAGGTCGCCCTCGTGGCCGCCGCCTCGGCCGCGTCCGTCGTCGCCGTCAGCCCGCTCGCGTTCGCCAGCGACTCCCACGAGACCGGCATCGACAAGTCCGGCAAGGGCCTGCTGAACGTGTCGGGCAACAACGTCAACGTGCCGATCCAGGCCTGCAACAACGACGTCCCGGTGAACGTCGGCCTGCTGGCCGGCGTGCAGGGCAACGCCAAGGACATCGTCGGTTCCGCCACCGGCGCCCTCGGCCTGTTCGGCAAGGCCGACGCCGACAGCACGGTGAAGACCGACAACGACCGCGTGTGCGGCCTCGAGGCGGCCGCGGGCGACTCGGTCAGCTGACCTCCGCACCGTGCTCCACAGGACGCCGGCCCGTTTCCTCCGGGCCGGCGTCCTGCATTTTCCGGGACCGGTGACGGCATCCGGAAAAGTCATCCGATCGTGGGAGTAACTTCGCCGAGAAACGCGAACCGACACGATCGTGGAACGGATTGCGCAATTCCTGGATCGGTCCGATAACTTCGTCCGCAGTCGGTGCGGGCTCCCCGGTCGGACACCGACTCGCCAGTCCGGGCCCTCCCCGGGCCCGAACACACACAGGAGAGAAGAATGCTGAAGAAGGTCGCCCTGGTCGCCGCCGCCTCGGCCGCGTCCGTCGTCGCCGTCAGCCCGCTCGCGTTCGCCCACGAGTCGCACGAGACCGGCATCGACAAGTCGGGCAAGGGCCTGATCAACGTCTCCGGCAACAACGCCAACGTGCCGATCCAGGCCTGCAACAACGACGTCCCGGTGAACGTCGGCCTCATCGCCGGCCAGGCCAACCTGAAGGACATCACCGGTGTCGCCACCGGCGCCCTCGGCATCCTGGGCAAGGCCGACGCCGACAGCAAGGTCAAGACCGACAACGACCGCGTCTGCGGCCTCGAGTCCAGCGCGGGCGACTCGGTCGAGGACTGAGACCCGTCCTGACGCAGGCGGCGTCGGTCCTTCGGGACCGGCGCCGCTTTCGCGTTCTCGGGTTGTTCCGGCGAGCCGGCGCCGGCTCGGTCCAGCGTGTTCAGGAACCGAAGCGGCGGTGCCGGGCGGCGTAGTCGCGCAACGCCCGGAGGAAATCGACGCGACGGAACTCGGGCCAGTAGGCCTCGCAGAAATGAAATTCCGAGTGCGCGCTCTGCCAGAGCAGGAAACCGGAGAGCCGCTGCTCCCCCGACGTGCGGATCACGAGGTCCGGATCGGGCTGGCCGGACGTGTAGAGGTGCGCGGCGATGTGGTCGACGTCGAGCACCTCGGCCAGTTCCTCGATCGACGAGCCGGACTCGGCGTGCTGCAGCAGCAGCTTGCGCACGGCGTCGGCGATCTCCTGGCGGCCCCCGTACCCGACCGCGACGTTGAGCTGCAGCCCGGGGCGGTCCGTGGTGCGGGCGGCGGCCGCGGCGAGCCGCTGCGCGATCGCCTGCGGCAGCAGCTCCAGCGCCCCGACGACCCGGAGCCGCCACGGGGCGGACGGGCCGCTCAGCTCGTCGACGACGTCGGCGATGATCTCCAGCAACGGCTCGAGCTCGTCGGCCGGCCGGGACAGGTTGTCCGTGGACAGCAGGAACAGCGTCACGACCTCGACCCCGGCGTCGCCGCACCAGCCCAGCAGGTCGGAGATCTTCGCCGCGCCGACCCGGTGGCCGTCGTTGACGTCCTCGAGCCCGGCGTCGCGCGCCCAGCGCCGGTTGCCGTCGAGGATCAGCGCGACGTGCCGGGGGCGCTCCGCACCGACCAGCTGCCGGGCGAGCCTCGCCTCGTAGGTCGAATAGAGGAGGTCACGGACACCCACGGGGCGGAGCCTACGCCGCGCGCCCGGGACACCCGTGTCCGAAGGCCCGTGCCCGCGCGTGCTTCACCGGGCGGCCACCGGCCGGAAACCCGATCGCGGACGGAGATCCCGTACCCTCGGGCGAGTGACCGCCGGGACCCTCCAGCCGCCGTCGGATCTCCCCTTCGTCAAGCCGCGGATGCGCGGCTGGCTGCACTTCTGGTCGTTCGTCAGCTCGGTCGCGGCGTGCGCCACTCTCATCACCGTCGCCGCGACGCTCGTCGGCGGGGCCGCCGCGCTGGCGACCTCGGTCTACAGCCTGACGATCCTCGGCCTGTTCGGGGTGAGCGCGCTCTACCACCGCCGGACGTGGTCGACATCGCGCAGCCGGCTGATCATGCGCCGGCTCGACCACTCGATGATCTTCGTCTTCATCGCGGGCACCTACACACCCGTCGCGATGCTGGCGATGGCCCCCAGCACCGGCCGCATCGTGCTGGCCGTGGTGTGGGGCGGGGCGCTGGCGGGGGTGATCCTCAAGACCTGCTGGCCGCACGCGCCGAAGTGGCTCGCCGTGCCGATCTACCTCGCACTGGGCTGGGTCGCGGTGTTCGTGCTACCGGACCTGCTGCACAACGCCGGGGTGGCCGCCCTGGTCCTGCTGCTGGTCGGCGGCGCGCTCTACACCGCCGGAGCGGTCTTCTACGCCGTGCACTGGCCCAACCCGTGGCCGAAGACCTTCGGCTACCACGAGTTCTTCCACGCGGCCACGGTGCTGGCCGCGATCTGCCACCAGATCGCGATCTGGTTCGCGCTCTTCCCCTCCTGATCCGCTGACCCCGGCCTGAACGAACGGCGCTCTCGCTCACAAGGTATGAGCGAGAGCGCCGTTCGCTCATGGGAGCGGGTCACTCGGGGCCGCGGGTCCGCAGCTCGTCGACCTTGGCCATCGCCTCGCGCAGGTCGGCGAGCCAGGTGTCGGCGTTGCGGCCCACCAGGCGCACGGCCCAGGCCAGCGCGTCCGACCGGGAGCGCGCCACCCCGGAGTCGACCAGGGTGTCCAGCACCATCCGCTCCGGCTGGCGCAGCCGCGTCATGACCGGGACGGACGCGGTGGTGAACAGCTCCTCGACCTCGCCGATCCGGGCGCCCCACGCCACCTTGCGCTGGTAGCGGTGCTCGGCCTGGCGGGCGATGTCGATCCGCTCGTCGCGCGTCTCCTCGCGGAAGCGCGAGATGCGCCCCGCCGCCGCGGCCGCCTTCTCGGCCCGCCCGGCGTCCGTGTCGGGGAAGTCGCCCTCGACCGGCGGCAGCTCGCCGACGATCACGATCTCCTCCCGGTCGATCGTCACGTCCGGCGCGCCGACGAACCAGCCGTCGGGCAGCCGACCCCGCAGCCACGCCGCGGCGTCGCCGGTGTCCGGCAGGTCCGCCTGCTGCCACCCGCCCCGCGGCCCGCGGCCCTGTGCCCGTCCGCCGCCGTGCCAGCCCTTGTGCATCCGTCCCGTCATCCCGCACCTCCCGCTGCGATGCTTACGAGATTACACCGATACACAAGGCGCGGCGGAGCGTTCTCCGACGGCGGACGGAGGACGTAAGTCGGGGCTCAGAGCAGGGCGGCCAGCTCCTCCGGCGTGGTCACCGGCCGGTCGCACACGAACCCGCGGCACACGTACGCGGCGGGCCGGTCCGCGACGAGCGGACGGGCCGCCAGCAGCGGAACACCCGGCGCGTCCGGGTCCCCCGGGACGACGACGCCACCGCCGGGCACCAGCGCCCGGGCCCGGGCGAGCAGCGCCTCGCGGTCCGGATCGCCGACGGGCCCGACCAGCGCGACCTGCGGCGGACCGGAGGTCAGCGCCTCGGCGGCGGTGAGCCAGTGCCCGGCGAAGCGGGCGTGCCGGGCGAACAACCCGCCGACGGCGTGCACGGACTCCTCGGCCAGCTCGCGGTACCGGCCGGAGCGCTCCTCGTCGACCAGCACCGACGCGGTGAGCAGCGCGTTCGCCAGCGCGGAGCCCCCGGACGGGGTGGCGTTGTCGGTGAGCTCGCGCGGGCGGTGCAAGAGCTCCTCGGCGTCGTCGGCGGTGTCGTACCAGGTGCCCGGGCCCTCGCCACGGAAGTGGGCGACGGCCAGGTCCAGGAGCTCGACGGCCGCCGCGAGCCGGGCCGGGTCGCCGGTGGCCTGGTGCAGGGCGAGCAGCCCGTCGACGAGGTAGGCGTGGTCGTCGAGGACGCCCGTGGCCGAGCCCACGACGCCGTCGCGCGACGACCGGCGGACCCGGCCGTCCACGACGTGCAGACGAAGCAGCAGATCGGCCGCCTCGCCCGCGGCGGCGACCCAGTCCAGCCGCCCGAGCGCCGCGCCGGCCTCGGCGAGCGCCTGCACGGCCATGCCGTTCCACGCCGTGACGACCTTGTCGTCCCGGGCGGGCTGCGGGCGGGTGGACCGGGCGGCGAACAGCACGGTGCGCACGCGCTCCCAGCGCTCCGGGTCGTCCGGGTCGCGCAGGAGCTGCAGGGTCGACGCCCCGTGCTCGAACGTGCCCGCCTCGGTGACCTCGAACAGCTGCGCCGCCCAGGTCGCGTCCTCGGGCGGGAGCACCTCGGCGAGCTGGCCGGGCGTCCACGAGTAGGTCAGCCCCTCGACGCCGTCCGTGTCGGCGTCGAGCGCCGAGGCGAACCCGCCCTCCGGCGTGCGCAGGTCGCGCAGCAGGAACCCGGCGGTCTCGGTGGCGATCCGGGTGGCCAGGGGTGAGCCGGCGCGACGGGCCCAGTGCGCGTAGACGCGCAGCAGCAGGGCGTTGTCGTACAGCATCTTCTCGAAGTGCGGCACCACCCAGCCGGCGTCGACGCTGTACCGGGCGAACCCGCCGGCGAGCTGGTCGTACATGCCGCCGCGAGCCATGGCGTCGCAGGTCCGCTCCACCATCCGCAGGGCGTCGGCCGAGCCGGTGCGCTCGTGGTGGCGCAGCAGGAACTCCAGCGTCATCGACGGCGGGAACTTCGGCGCGCCGCCGAACCCGCCGCGCTCGGCGTCGAAGTCCGCGGCGAGGCCGGCCACCGCGGCGTCGAGCACGTCCGGGTTCACCGCCACCGGCGGCGGTGCGGCGTGGGCGGCGTCGGCCAACCGGGCGGCGATCTCCCCGGCGGCGCCGCGGATCCGCGCGCCGTCCTCGGCCCAGGCCGTGGTGACGGCGTCGAGCAGCTGCCGGAAGGCCGGCATGCCGTGCCGGGGCGTGGGCGGGTAGTAGGTGCCGCAGTGGAACGGCTCGCCGACCGGGGTGAGGAAGCAGGTCATCGGCCAGCCGCCCTGGCCGGTCATCGCCTGGGTCGCGGCCATGTAGACCGCGTCGATGTCGGGGCGCTCCTCGCGGTCGACCTTGATCGCCACGAAGTCCCGGTTGACCTGCGCGGCGGTCTCCGGGTCGGAGAAGGACTCGTGTGCCATGACGTGGCACCAGTGGCAGGCGGCGTAGCCGACGGAGAGCAGCACCGGGACGTCCCGGCGCTGCGCCTCCGCGAACGCCTCGTCGGACCACTCCCACCAGTCGATGGGGTTGTCCGCGTGCTGGAGCAGGTACGGGCTGGTGGCCTCGGCGAGCCGGTTGGGCATGCGCCCACCCTGTCACCGGGGGCCGCGACCCGCCGCGTGGGCGGACGGCGCGGCCGCGTGGATCACCGCGTGGCCGGCGGTGCCCGGGTCAGCGCTGCTCGGGGCGCTCCCCGGCGGGCGCGCCGCTCTCCTCGCGGGTCGCCTCGTCGGACTCCCCGTCGGTGTCCTTGTCGAACGTCTGCGGCAGCCGCCGGATCCGCCGGCTCATCGACACGATCAGCGCGATCGTGGCCACGGCCAGGCAGAGGATGACCACGAGCGCGACCGGCGAGGCCTTCCCGAACTCCTCGCCCCTGTCGGCCGGCGGCTCCGGGTTCTGCGCCAGGACGGTCGCGACCGTCTCCGCTGCCGACACAGCGGGCACGGCGCCCAGCTCGACCAGCACGTCTCGTCACTCCTGTCGCGGGTCACGTCCTCGGACGTCCAGGCTACGCGGGGCCGCCGAACCCCGTACGGCGCAGGTGGGACGAACCTCAGCCGGCGCGCAGCGCGGGCTCCCGGAGGCCGGCGAACAGGTCGTCCTCCGGGGTCGGGCTGGGCACCAGCGAGCGGACCAGCTCGTACTCCTCCCAGGGCCAGATCTCCTTCTGCACCTCGAGCGGGGTGAAGAACCAGCGGCTGGTCGGGTCGATCTGGGTGGCGTGGGCGCGCAGTGCGTCGTCGCGGCGGTCGAACCAGTCGGCGCACTCCACCCGGGTGGTGACGCGCTCGCCCGGGTCGCGCCGGTCCTTCCAGTTGGCGAGCCACTCGCCGTACGGGGACTCCAGGCCGCGGGCCTTGAGCGCCTCGTCGAAGGCCACCAGGCGCTTCTTGGAGAACCCGTGCGAGTAGTAGAGCTTGAGCACCTGCCAGGGCGCGCCGGCCCCGGGGAAGCGGTCCGGGTCCGCGGCCGCCTCGAACGCCGCCATCGACACCTCGTGGGTGCGGATGTGGTCCGGGTGCGGGTAGCCACCGTTCTCGTCGTAGGTGACGAGCACGTGCGGGCGGAACTCGCGGATCACCCGTACGAGCGCCTCGGTGGACTCCTCGAGCGGGACGAGCGCGAAGCAGCCCTCCGGCAACGGCGGCTTGGGATCGCCCTCGGGCAGGCCGGAGTCGACGAAGCCGAGCCAGTGGTGGTGCACGCCGAGGATCTCCGCCGCCCGGGCCATCTCCTGCTTCCGGATGGCGGTCATGTTCTCCAACACGTCCGGCCGGTCCATCGCGGGGTTGAGGATGCTGCCCGCCTCGCCGCCGGTGCACGTGACCACCATGACCTCATGGCCCTCGTCGACGTACCGGGCGGTGGTCGCCGCACCCTTGCTCGACTCGTCGTCCGGGTGGGCGTGGACGGTCATCAGCCGCAACGGCTCGCGTTCGGACGTCATGGGTGACCGGGTCCTTCCGTGTCCTCGCGCCCGCGGTGACGGGCGGCTCTCGCAGGGCCGGGGCACCGCCTCGGCCGATCGAGGCCGATCCTGGCACGCGCCACCGACGTTCTCTCCGCCGGAGGTCAACGCGGAACCCCCCGCGCCTCTTCCCGGAACTCGCCGACCAGCGAAAACAGGTGCTCCGGGAACTTCCTCGGACACCCGACCGTTCGTCGAAGGACCGCGCCGAGCGGTCGGTCCCGTGCTAGGGTGACTCCCACACGGCCCGCAGGCGGGTCGTGTTTTTCCTTACTCGGGGCCTGTAGACGGACGGCCCCGATCGTGCCCGTGCGACCTGCCGGGCGCCCGGCCCGCGCGGTGCGGTGCCCGGTTCGCTGGAGGAGTGATGACCGTGACGGAGACTCAGGTGACCTGGCTCACCCAGGATGCCTTCGACCGGCTCAAGACGGAGCTCGACGAGCTGATCGCGAACCGTCCCGTCATCGCCGCCGAGATCAACGCCCGCCGCGAGGAGGGCGACCTCAAGGAGAACGGCGGCTACCACGCCGCGCGCGAGGAGCAGGGCCAGCAGGAGGCCCGCATCCGCCAGCTCCAGGAGCTGCTGCGGACCGCCCAGGTCGGCACCTCGCCGACCAGCGCCGAGGAGGCCGCGCCCGGCACCGTCCTCACCATCAAGTACGAGGACGACGACGACACCGAGAAGGTGCTGCTCGGCTCCCGCGAGGAGGGCAGCCACGGCGACCTGCAGGTCATCTCGCCGAACTCCCCGCTCGGCGCCGCGCTGCTCGGCGCGAAGAAGGGCGAGGACCGCGTGTACGCGCTGCCGGACGGCGGCAGCATGCGGGTCACGCTCGTCGACATCCAGCCGTTCACCGGCTGAGTCGCGTCCCGCGCCGCGGGGTCACGCCCCGAGCCGCGGATCCCCCTCCGGCACGCCGGTCACCGTCACGCGGTGCCCGGCGCCCCGCAGTGCGGTGACCAGCTCCCGGCAGTGCTCCGGGCCGCGCATCTCCAGGCTCACGGCCACGTCGACCTCCCCCATCGGGACGGTCGCGCTGACCCGGGTGTGCTCGACGTCGATCACGTTGGCGCCGAGCTCGCCCACCCGGGTCAGCAGCGCGGCCAACGCTCCCGGACGGTCCCCGATCCGCACGACCAGGGACAGGTACCGCGCGGTGGCGGCCATGCCGTTCTGGATCACGTGCAGCAGGACGAGCGGGTCCACGTTGCCGCCGGACAGCACCGCGACCACGGGCGGTCGGAAGCGGGCGGGGGCGTCGAGCAGGGCCGCGACGGGCGCCGCTCCCGCGGGCTCGACCAGCATCTTCGCCCGCTCCAGGCTGAACAGCAGGGCGCGGGACAGGGCGTCCTCGCCGACCACGGTGAACTCGTCGACGAGGGCCTCGACCTGCCGGTAGGTGACGTCCCCGGGCCGGCCGACCGCGATGCCGTCGGCGATGGTCCGCATGCCGCCCAGCGCGATCGGCTCGCCCGCGGCGAGCGAACCGGGCCAGGCCGCCGCGCCCGCGGCCTGCACCCCGACGACCCGCACCTCGGGTCGGTACGCCTTGACGGCCCCGGCGACGCCGCCGAGCAGACCGCCCCCGCCGGTCGCGACCAGGACGGTGGCGACGTCCGGCACCTGCTCGAGGATCTCCAGCCCGACGGTGCCCTGCCCCGCGATGACGTCCGGGTGGTCGAACGGGTGGATGAGCACGGCCCCGGTGCGCTCGGCGTGCTCGAGCGCGCCGACCAGGGCCTCGTCGACCGAGCCGCCGCCGAGCCGGACGTGCGCGCCGTAGCCGCGCGTGGCCTCGACCTTGGGCAGCGCGGCGCCCGCCGGCATGAACACGGTCGCGTCGATCCCGAGCAGCTGCGCGGCGAGGGCGACCCCCTGCGCGTGGTTGCCCGCGCTGGCGGCGACGACGCCGCGTGCCCGCTCCGCGTCGGACAGCCGGGCCAGCCGGGTGAACGCGCCGCGGATCTTGAACGACCCGGTCCGCTGCAGGTTCTCGCACTTGAACCAGACCGGCCCGCCCGCCGCCTCGCCGAGCGCGCGGGACCGCGCGACGGGCGTGGCCCGGGTGACGCCGGCGAGCAGCTCCCGGGCCGCTTCGATCTCCGCGATCCCCACCGGCGGCGCCGTCGAGGGACCTGGGTCGACCGTTCGCAGGCCGGCCGTCCCGGAGTCGGCGTTCACCCCCGCATCGTGCCACCGGGCCCGGTAACCTCGCGAACGGGCGGTTTCTCGGGGGAGGCACGATGCGGGGCGGGGTGGGTCACCGGACCGGTGGCGGGCCGAGGGGCGCCCGCGCCGCCGTCCCGCTGCTCGCCGCCGCGGTGCTCGGCACCCTCGCGATCGTGACCGTGGAGCAGGCGGGCTGCACCGATCCGGGGCACTACGTCCCGGTCCCCGGCGGGTACGAGCTCGTCGGCGGCTGCCTCTCCCCCGACGACCTCGTCATCCCCGCCGCGCCCGCGGCCCCGGCGTCGGTCCTTCCCGCGGCCCCGGTGCCCCCACGTTCCTAGGGACGCCCGGTGGACCGGGAGGAGGCAGAGGGCCCCGACGGCCGCACGGGGTGAGCCGCTCAGGTCCAGCGCTTGATGAAGTCGGCCGTCGCGGTGTTGACGGCCGGGGCGTCGGAGGCGCTCAGGAAGTGCTGGCCGCCGTCGACGACCTGCAGCCGTGCGTCCCGGGAGCGGACGAACATCCGGATCTCCTCCTCGGCGTTGGGGACGGAGTACACCTCGTCAGCGGTGCCGTGCAGCCAGAGGACAGGGCAGCGGACCTCGTCGAGCCTGCCGTGCAGCCCGTCCCGGTCCCGCAGGTTGATCGTGCTGACCCGCAGCCGGTGCCGCCCGTCGTCGCCGCGGTAGTTGCGGCGGTACTCGTTCAGCCAGAAGTCACGCTCGTCGGCGGACACGTTCGTGCCCAGCCCCGCCTCGAGGACGCCGTCGACGAACTCGTCCGGGACGACCCAGTCGTCGCCGACGGGCTCGGCGAGGCCGTCGACGGAGGGCGTGCAGAACGCGATCCCGTCCCAGCAGCCCAGGTCGCGGCTGCGTGCGCTCTCGTAGTCCATCGAGGTGCCGAGCGGGACGACGCCCCGCACGACGTCGGGGGCGAGCAGCGCCATGCGGACGGCGACCCACCCGCCCTGCGACGTGCCCAGGACGAAGGCCTCGCGGATCCCGAGCTGCTCGAGGACCTGGAGGTTCGCGATCGCACTGTCCCAGTAGGTGAAGTGCGCGTACGTGGATCGGGTCCGACCGTGTCCGTACAGCTCGATCGCGAGCAGGTTCGCCGTCGAGGTCAGGGCGGGATCGGCGAACTGGGGGCGGTACAGCTCTGCGGAGGTGGTGAACGAGTTGACCAGGACCAGCGTCGGGAGGGCCGGGTCGTAGGGCCGGGCGAACGAGTAGCCGATGGTCGAGCCGCCGAGGTGCGAGACGGTCGCGGTGCTCATGGCAAGTCCTTCCCAGGGGCGGCGAGGTAGTCGTGGACGAGGCGTCCGGCCGAGTAGGTGAAGGTGACGTCGCCGTAGAGGACCGAGGGCGTCGCCAGCGGTGTGACGGGGGCGAGGGCGGCGGCCGGGTGCCCCTCGGGGAAGTCGAAGGTGATGTCGGTGACGGAGGCCTCGTAGAGGTCGACGACGAAGGGGAGCGGCAGCTCGACCAGCTCGCTGAGCGCCGACCTCCCGCCCTCCACACGGGGGATCTGGCGGTGGGCGTAGTAGTTGAGGTGACCGCCCAGGGTGCCTGCGGGGGTGTCGGTGACCGCGGCTCGCGCCGTGATGACGTCCCGCCCGTCGACGGCGAGGACCGAGGTCAGCGTGCCCTCCTCGACCGTGCCGCGCCGGACGCCGTGCAGGGCGGGGATGCCCGCAGCCTCCCGTGCGTACGAGATCACTCGCGGCGACGAGTTCCAGTAGTAGGCGAAGAACCTTCCCGGGATGGGGAGCGTGCCGTCGGCGGCGAGGCTGTCGTGGCCGTCCAGCTCGATCGTGAGGTAGGTCAGCGAGAACGCGCCGAACCCGCTGGTCTGGCTCGCCTCCACCTCGTACATGTTCATCTGGACCAGGTTGTTCTCGTGCGGCGTCAGCCCTGGTGGCAGCGCCGCCTCCAGGGCTGCCCGGTCCGCCTCGTAGCCGACGATCAGCATCCGCGCGTCGCGGATGAGCTGCGGTGTCGGTGGGGCCCACAGTCCGGCCGGCATCCCGCGGTAGGCGATCGGATCCGTCGTCGTCACTCGTCCTCCTCGTCGAGCACGCGCCGCCGGGCTACGGCGGACCCGTCCCATGAGAGCGGGGTCGGGCCCTCGGAGTCCAGTACCCGCGCCCTGTCGATCGACGGGCGATCGCCACCGGGCGGTACCACTCCCGGCTGTGGGGAGGCCGGATCAGGACGCGGCCGCGTCCAGCGCCGTGCGCAGGTCCTCGATCAGGTCCTCGGCGTCCTCGATGCCGACCGACAGGCGGACCAGCGAGTCCGGCACCTCCAGCGCCGAGCCGGCCACCGAGGCGTGCGTCATCTGGTGCGGGTGCTCGATCAGCGACTCGACGCCGCCGAGGGACTCCGCGAGGGTGAACAGCTCGGTGGAGGCGCAGACCTTCAGCGCCGCCTCCTTCCCGCCCGCCACCAGGAAGGACACCATCCCCCCGAAGCGGCGCATCTGCTTCGCGGCGGTCTCGTGGCCGGGGTGCCCGGGCAGGCCCGGGTAGAGCACCTGCGCCACGGCGGGGTGCGCGGCCAGGGCGTCCGCGATCCGCTCGGCGTTGTCGCTGTGCCGCTCCATCCGCACCGCCAGCGTCTTGGCGCCGCGCAGGGTCAGCCAGGCGTCGAAGGGGCCGGGGACGGAGCCGACGGAGTTCTGGGTGAACCGGAGCTGCTCGGCGAGCTCGTCGTCGTCGAGGACCAGCGCCCCGCCGACGACGTCCGAGTGCCCGCCGACGTACTTGGTCGTGGAGTGCAGCACCACGTCCGCCCCGAGGGCGAGCGGTTGCTGCAGGTAGGGCGAGGCGAAGGTGTTGTCGACGACCAGCCGGATCCCGGTCCCGCGGGTGACCTCGGCCAGCGCCGCGATGTCGGCGATCCCGAGCAGCGGGTTCGTCGGGGTCTCGCACCAGACGACCCTGGTGGTCGGGCGCAGGGCGGCGCGCAGCGCGTCGACGTCCGAGAGGTCGACCGTGGAGTACTCGACGCCCCACTGTGCGAGGACCTTGTCGACCAGCCGGAACGTGCCGCCGTAGGCGTCGTGCGGGATGACGAGGTGGTCACCCGGCTTCACGAGGACCCGCAGCAGCACGTCCGAGGCCCCCATGCCGGAGCCGAACGCGAAGCCGTGGCGCCCGCCCTCCAGCGCGGCCAGACACTCCTGCAGCGCCGTGCGGGTGGGGTTCGCGGAGCGCGAGTACTCGTAGCCGTCCCGCAGCCCGCCGACGCCGTCCTGGGCGAAGGTCGAGCTGGCGTGGATCGGCACGATGACCGCGCCCGTGGTCGGGTCGGGTTCCTGGCCGGCGTGGATGGCCCGGGTGGAGAAGCCGCGCATGGCGGCGAGGCTACGCGGCCCCCGGCAACTGCAGGGCGACCAGGACCGCGCGATGGTCCGAGCCGGGGAGATCGACCACCTCGTAGCGGGTGGTGCGGGCCCCGCGCGGCACGAGGACGTGGTCGATCCGGATGCCGGCCCACCGCGGCAGGCCCGTGGGCCACGTGCCGGTGAGGCCCCGGCCGGTGCCCTCCGCGGCGTCCCGCACCCCGGTCAGCGCGCTGCGCAGCGGGGCGTGGTCGAGGGTGGCGTTGAAGTCCCCGGCGACGATCGGGGCGGGCAGCGCGGCACACCACCGGGCGAGGCTGTCCATGTCCCGGGACCACACCCGCGTCTGCCAACGCCGCATGGGCGCCTGCGGGTGGACGGCGTGGAACCGGCGGGCGCCGAGCAGGCCGCCGCGGGCCCAGAGGTGCTGGCGGCGCAGCTCCGGCCCGGAGCCGACCTCGACGTCGCCCATCCGGTCGGCGACGAGCAGGGTGACGGACCAGCCGTCCGGCTTGCCGGGCTCGGTGGAGACCCACGAGCGGTACCCGAGGCCGTCGAGCAGCGGCATGAGCTTGTCGCGGTACTCGCGCCCGGACTCCGGCAGCGACACCAGGTCGGGCTGCTCGCGGGCGATCAGGGCGGCGAGCGCTCCCGCGTCGGCCTTCCCGTCCCAGACGTTGGCGGCCAGGACGGTCAGGTCCGCGGTCCCGGCGGGCCGGCAGCGCGGCACGACCCGGCCGACCAGGCCCGCCACACCCGTGGACGCGACCGCCCCGACGGCGAGCGCCGCGGGCCGGGTGGGCCGGGCCACCGCGAGCAGACCGGCGGCGAGGGCCGCCGCGGCCGTGCCGTGCGGGCGCAGCGCACCGAGGGGGGTGAAGGGGAACCGCCGGTCGAGCCCGAGCCGGTCGGGCAGGACGACGGCGGCGGCGCCCGCGCCGAGCACGGTCGCGAGCAGGGATCTCCGCATGGGCCCGACGGTAGCGGCGCCGGCTGAGGGACCCCTGTGAGTGCGGCTGGACGCCATCGCGCCCAGCGCACCCACGAGACGTCAGCCGAGGAAGGCCAGGACGTCCGAGCGGGTCACGACGCCCGCGGGCTTGCCGTCGACCAGCACCAGGGCGGCGTCGGCGGCGGCGAAGGCCCCCATCGCCGTCTCCAGCGGCTCGCCCGCGCCGATGGTCGGCAGCGGCGGGGACATGTGCTGGTCGAGGCGGTCGGAGAGCTTGGCGCGGTGGGTGAACAGCAGGTCGAGGATGTCCCGCTCGACCACCGACCCGACGACCTCGGCCGCCATCACCGGCGGCTCCGCGCGGACCACCGGCATCTGCGAGACGTGGAACTCCCGCAGGTAGTGCACGGCGTCGGCGACGGTCTCGTTCGGGTGCGCGTGGACGAGGTCGGGCAGCGTGCCGTCCTTGCGGCGCAGCACGTCGCCGACCGTGGCGCCCGCGCTGGGCGGGAGGAAGCCGTAGCTCGCCATCCACACGTCGTTGAAGACCTTGCCGAGATAACCGCGGCCGCCGTCCGGCAGCAGGACGACGATCACCGAATCCGGGGGCGCGTTCCCGGCCACCCGCAGCGCCGCGACCACGGCCATCCCGCACGAGCCGCCGACCAGCAGCGCCTCCTCACGGGCGAGCCGGCGGGTCATGTGGAAGGAGTCGGCGTCGGAGACCGCGATGATCTCGTCGCACACCTCCTTGTCGTAGGTCGTCGGCCAGAAGTCCTCGCCGACGCCCTCGACCAGGTACGGCCGGCCCGTGCCGCCCGAGTACACCGAGCCCTCCGGGTCGGCGCCGATCACCCGCACACGCCCGCCGGAGACCTCCTTGAGGTACCGCCCGGTGCCGGAGATCGTGCCGCCGGTGCCGATGCCGGCCACGAAGTGCGTGATCCGCCCCTCGGTCTGCTCCCAGATCTCCGGGCCGGTGGCCTCGTAGTGCGACGCCGGGTTGTTCCGGTTGGCGTACTGGTTCGGCTTCCAGGCGCCCTCGATCTCCCGGACCAGCCGGTCCGACGTCCGGTAGTACGAGTCGGGGTGGTCGGGGTCGACCGCGGTAGGGCACACGACGACCTCGGCGCCGTACGCCTTGAGCACGTTGCGCTTGTCCTCGCCGACCTTGTCCGGGCACACGAACACGCACCTGTAGCCGCGCCGCTGGGCGATCATGGCCAGGCCGATGCCGGTGTTGCCGGAGGTGGGCTCCACGATCGTGCCGCCGGGCCGCAGCTCCCCGGAGGCCTCGGCCGCGTCGACCATCTTCAGCGCGATGCGGTCCTTCACGCTGCCGCCGGGGTTCATGTACTCGACCTTCGCCAGCACCAGCGGCGACAGCCCCTCCGCGATCCCGCCCAGCTTCACCAGCGGGGTGTTGCCGACCAGGTCGGAGATGTGCTCGGCATAGCGCATGCCGCCATCGTGCCCGATCGCTCAGGGCGACGGGACGCGCGGTTCCGGCCCGGCCGCGGCGGCCACCGTCCCGGCCCCGCGCGACGACGGGCCGCCGTGCCCGGTCCGGTCGGCGGGAGCGCGGGTGAGCGCGTAGACCGTGGCCGCCACCGCGACCACGAGCAGCACGGCGAGCACCGCGACGGCCACCCGCAACCGCCGGGTCGGACCCGTGCGGGCGGTCTCCCGCGCCCGGCTCGCGGCCAGGTACTCCCGCTCGAGCGGATAGAGCCCGCCGGGCTCCGCCGCGGCGAACGCCTCCGCCTCCGCCAGCACACGCCCACCGAGGAGCGTCCCCTCGTCCCGGCCGCTGTCGTGCCAGATCCGCGCCCCGTCCGTCACGATGCCGCGCGCGGGCCGCTCGCGGTCCTCGCGCACCCAGCCGGCCAGTCGCGGCCAGGCCCGCAGCACGACGTCGTGGGCGAGCTCCAACGTGCCCTCCCCCGCCACCAGGATCCGCGCGGCGACCAGCGCCTCGACGGTCGCGTCGATCTCCGCGGCCGCCCCGGCGTCGAGCCCGTGGGTGAGTCCGAACCGGCGGATGCGCCGCCGTACCGCGTCGGCGACGCCGGCCGTCCCCGGCACCCGCACCAGCCGCAGCAGCAGCGGGCGGACCAGCGTGCGCCGCTCCGGCGGGAGCGCCTCGTACGCCGCCTCCGCCGTGCGGGCCACCGCGCCGTACACGCCGCCGGCCGCGCGGTAGTGCGCGATCGTGATCTCCGGGCCACCCGCCGTGGCGGTGCGCTCCCACGCCGCGGCCAGGGCCACGCCGAGCAGGGGCAGGGCCCCGGAGGGCGACGACGGGGCGTCCGGCGCGAGCTCGAGCTCACCGAGCACGAGCTCGGCCAGCCCGTCGGCGGCCGGGAAACCGGCGGCGCGGGCGGGTGCGGTGACGACCTCGCGCAGCCGCGCCGCGGACATCCCGCACACCCGCACGGGATCCAGCGCGAGATCGCCCAGGGCGGCGAGGGCCTCCTCCCGGACGCCGAGCAGCACGAGGCGACCGGGCGGCACCGCCGCGAGCAGGTCCCGTAGTGCGGCGGCCTCGGCCTCGCGGTGCACGTCGTCGACCAGCAGGGTCGTCGCGTCGCCGAGCAGGGCGCGGAGCCGCCCGACGCGGTCGGGGCCGGGTTCCGGCGTCGCGACGACGCCCTCCAGCGCCGGCCGCACCCCTGCCCGCAGCAGCGAGCTCGTCCCCGCCCCGGACGGCCCGGTCACGACGACGACCTCGCCCGTCGGCCGCACCGCGTGGACCCGCGCGACGACCTCCTCCACCAGGTCCGCCCGGCCGGGCAGCACCCCGTCGACCGGCCCGGTCCCGGGATACGGGCGGAGCCCGGGCGGCGGCTTCACCGGCGCCGCGGCCGCCCGCCGCAGGGCGGCCCGCCAGCGCTCGCGCACGGGATCACCGGACGGCACGCCGAACGCGGTGAGAAGGGCGTCGAGGCGCACCGCGGAGGGCAGCGAGCGGCCCTGGACGTAGTCGCGGACGGTGGTGAAGGGCAGCAGCGGCACACCCGACTCCTGGGTCCGCTTCGCCAGCGCCCGGAAGCTCAGCTCGCTGGCGTCCTTCATCCGGCCCAGCTGCTCGGCGAGCCCGGCCCGGTCGACGACGGCGTCCGGGTCACCGGACGGCAGCGGCATCCCCGGCTCCCCCCGACGTGC
Organism: Pseudonocardia yuanmonensis; assembly: GCF_039542425.1. Classification (NCBI taxonomy): domain Bacteria; kingdom Bacillati; phylum Actinomycetota; class Actinomycetes; order Pseudonocardiales; family Pseudonocardiaceae; genus Pseudonocardia; species Pseudonocardia yuanmonensis. The sequence goes on along the minus strand of NZ_BAABIC010000021.1, from coordinate 56,929 downwards.
GCCCGGGGGCCGTCCCCGGGTGCCGGGAGCTTAGGGCGGCGCCGCGGTCCCGTGCGTCGTCCGGCATCCGTGCGGGATGACCTGACCGGGGCTCCGCTCAGGTGTACGAAGTTGTACGAGTACCCGGCAGGACCCCTTTCCGGAGCACGCAGGCCGCCCGATCGGACTAGATTCCGGGGTTCCGACACGGGCGGCGGCCGGAGGGGCACGCCGTCGTCGCCCGCCGGTCGCGCGCTCCCCGTCCGGGCCCGAGGGCCCGGTCACGAGCACCCGCGGCGCCCACCACCGCCGGGCGCCGCGGGCCCCGCCCCGTCCCGTGCCCCCGCAGCGCAGGCGAGGAGGCGGACGGCGCGTGCACGCGGGCGAGGCGGACGGGTCCCGAGGGGAGGAGGGGCCGTGGACCGCGGGCCGGCACCGCGGGCGCCGCGTCGCCGAGTCCCCGGCCGACCTGGACGCCCACCTCACCGAGCTCGCCCGGTTCGCCGCCGACGGGGACCGACGCGCGCTGGACGCCCTGCTCCGCACCGCGAACCCGCTGCTCGTGCGCTACTGCCGCGGCCGGCTCGGCCACCGCGCGCCGGGACTCGCGACCCCCGAGGACGTCGCCCAGGAGGTGGTGGTGGCGCTCTGCACGGCCCTGCCGCGCTACCGGGACCTGGACACGCCGTTCATGGCCTTCGCGTACGGGATCGCGCGCAACAAGGTGGCCGACGCCTACCGCTCGGCGGCCCGGGACCGCTCCGCCCCGTCGGACGACCTGCCGGAGGCCCCGGACGTGCGGGCCGGGCCCGAGGCCACCGCGGTGGGCTCCTCCCAGATGACGGAGCTGATGGCGCTGATCGACCGACTGCCCGCCCAGCAGCGGGAGATCGTGGTGCTCCGCGTGCTCGGGGAGCTGTCCGCGGAGGAGACGGCCGCCGCCGTCCGCTCGACACCCGGCGCGGTGCGGGTGGCGCAGCACCGCGCGCTCGCCAAGCTCAGGACCTGGCTGAACGAGGGGTGAGCGCGGTGCCGTGCGGCAGCCGGCCGCACGGCACCGCGCTCGGATGACCGGCCCGGATCCCGGGGCCTCACTCGCGCTCTACGCGCCGCACCCCCGCGCCCTCCCGCCAGAACTCGACGACGAGCCGGTCCGCGGCCTCGTTCAGCCTCGTCACCACGACCTCGGTGACGTCGGCGCGGAAGGCGTCGCCGGAGGCCTCGCCGGACAACGGTCCGGTCGGCACCGCCCGGCCCGCGATCTTCGCGTCGCCCTCCCACGCCGCCGGCGCGCCCTCCGGCGGGTCCACGGAGGTGCTGTGCAGGGCGAACCGCGGGTCGCGGCGCAGGTCCGCGCCCTTGCGCGAGTCCGGCATCGAGCCGAAGACCAGCTCGCCCGCCTCGAACTGCGCCTCGATGCCGGAGATCCGCGGCGCGCCGTCCGCCCGCAGCGTGGCGATGGTCTTGTGCACGTGTGCGTCGAAGAGCCGGCGGGCCCGTGCGGCCAGCTCGGGAGCCTGCTCCTCGACGTCCTTCCAGGAGGCCATGGCCGCAAGGGTCCCGCGGATCCCTGACAGCAGCCGTCAGGAAGACCGCGGCGGTGCTGAGAACGACGGAGCGCCGCGGGCCGGCCCGAAGGCCCGCGGCGCCCACCCGACCGGGAGGAGGGGGACCCCGGCCGTCATCCGGGTGTGCCCCGGATCGCCCGACTCATTCCTGCCGCAGGTAGCTCAGCAGCCGCAGGATCTCGATGTACAGCCAGACCAGGGTGGTCATCAGGCCGAAGGCGATGTACCAGGCGAACTTCGCCGGCGCGCCCTCCTTCACGGCCCGGTCGGCCATGTCGAAGTCCAGCATCAGGCTGAACGCGGCCACGCCGATGCAGACGATGCTGAACAGGTAGGCCAACGGCGACCCGTCCCGCAGGCCCAGCCCGCCGGTGGTGAAGAAGCTCACCACCAGGTTCGCCAGCATGAGGATCACGACGCCGAACAGGGCGCCGGTCAGCCACTTGGTGAACTTCGGGGTGACCTTCACCGCGCCGGTCTTGTAGACGATCAGCATGCCGACGAACACGCCGGCGGTGCCGACGACCGCCTGGAAGCCGATCCCCTGGAAGTTCGTGCCGGAGAACTCGAGCGCCCCGGTGATCGCGCCGAGCGCGACACCCATGGACGCCGAGTACAGCAGCACCAGGAACGGGTTGGTGCTCTGCTTGAAGATCACGATCAGCGACACGACGAAGCCGACGATGATCGCGGGAAGGGCCAGGCCGAAGAGGCCGGACCACGCCGTCAGGATGCCCGCGACCAGGGCGACACCGCCGCTGATCGCGGTCTTGATCACCACGTCGTCGACGGTCAGCGGCCGCTCGCCCGCGCCCGCCCGACCGTATCCGGCGCGCGCGGCCTGGGAGTCGGCGTAGGCGGCCCCGCCGCCCAACATGCCGCCGCCCTGGCGGTCGAAGGTGGCGTAGCCGCCGCCCTGCCCCGATGGCAGGTTGCGGAACGCCGGGTTGCTGGTGGTGCGCACCGGTTCCTCCTCGTCGCGTGTCTCGCCGCGCTACATGGTCCAACGCCGGCGGGCCCCGATCGGTTCCCGCTCGGTAAAGACGACTTTACCCAGCTCGCCCGACGGGGCGGCGGTCACGCGGCCGCGGTACCCCGATCCGGCGGGTCGAGCACCACGCCGGCCTCCTCGATCGCCGCCTCGGTCTGCAGGCGGGCGAAGGGCCGCTCGCGCTCCGGGACCTCGGACAGCGGCGGGCGCGCGACGCCGACGGCCCGGCAGAGGTCGTGGAGGACGTCGTCGTAGGCGGCCAGCAGGGCGACCCGACGGACCCGGGTCGTCGGCTCCCGGCCGCGCACCTCGCGGCGCAGCCGGTGCAGGTCGGCGACCAGCGACTCGAAGGACTGCCCGGTGGCCACGGGCGGGCCGTCGCGGCGGCACAGCCTGCGCAGCAGGCCGGGCAGGCCGAGCAGCACGGGGAGGCCGCGCGCCACGGCCCAGATGAGGAGCGTCGGCGCGGCGGCGACCACGACGTACATCAGCACGCCGAGGACGATCGGACGGTCTGCCGACACCCGGTACACGGTACCGAGGATCCGCAGGTCAGAGGGATCTTGAAGGCGTCGGGAAGGTCACCCGGTGCCGCGCGCTAGGTTCGGCCTGTGCCGCACCCCGAACCCGCCCGCGATCCCGCGCCCCGCCGGCTCGTCCGGCCCGCCGCCTACGCGGTCTGCGTCGAGGACGGGCAGGTGCTGCTGGCGCGCTGGACCGGGCCGCGGGGCCCCGAGTGGACGCTGCCCGGCGGCGGGCTGCACCACGGCGAGGACCCGCGCGCCGGGGCGGTGCGGGAGGTCGAGGAGGAGACCGGCTTCACGGTCGCGCTCGACCGGCTGCTCACCGTCGACTCGGTGCACTTCCCCGAGGCGGTGAGCCTCTCGGGCGAGCCGCTGGACCTGTTCGGGATCCGGGTGGTCTACGCCGCCCACGTGGTCGGCGGTGAGCTGCGCCACGAGGTCGGCGGCACCACCGACATGGCGGCGTGGGTCCCGCTGGACGAGGTGGCGGGGCTGGTCCGGGTCCCCCTCGTCGAGACCGGGCTGGCGGCCTGGCGCTCGGAGGACCCGGCCCGCAGCGCGGTGCTCGGCTCCTGACCCCGTCAGGCGACCTGGTCCTTGGCCGGGGCCGCCGCACCGGCCGTCGTGCCGGCCTCCCCCGCGACGACGGGCAGGGCGGCCGTCGGGGCCGGCGGCTGGGCGTCCACCGTGGGCGCGGGCCCCTCCTCGCGCAGACCGCGCATCTCGCCCTTGAAGATGCGGGCGCTCTGCCCGACGGAGCGGGCCATGGTCGGCAGCCGCTTCGCCCCGAAGAGGAGCAGCAGCACACCGACGAGGATGACGATCTCCCAGCCACCGAGGTTCGGCACGACGTGGTCCTTCCGTTCGCGCGGGCCGGCCGACCCGCGCCGTGCGGCCCGGTCGCGGTCGCCGTCGACCGCGGCCGTCACGGGCCGCTCTCCTTCCCCGTGCAACGACCCGGACGCCGCTCGGTCACCCCTCGGTCGCGGGACGTCGCAGCCCGGCCTCGACCACGGCGCGCGCTGCCTCCGCGCCGGGACCGCGGGGTGGATCTCCGCGGTCGCGGCCGGTCCCCCGGCGCCCTACCCTCACGGTCCCGCCCGCGGAACGCGCGGGCACGACCTCCAGGAGCGACCGGACCGATGTGGGCCTTCTTCTCCCGCCGGCTGCGGATGTGGCTGATCCTCGCGATCGCCGTACCGCTCGGCGGCTGGCTGGCGGGCAAGCTCGCGACCGTGATCGAGAACCGGCGCGGGCCCAACACCGTGAGCCGCACGCTGCGGCAGGCCGGTGGCTGGCTGCAGCGCCGCTCGAAGGGCCCGCTCGCGGCGCGGACCACCGAGAAGGACCGCCCGGCGCGGTAGGTACGCGGGAGGTACTCCGCACCGGGGAATCCCGGGCACGGAAGGGGGGCGCCGCGATCCTCCCGAGGGTTCGGATCGCGGCGCCCGGCAGCGCGTGTTCGCTCCCCAGCAACACGCGGTGTGCCCATACCTCGTGTGGTGAGGGATCGGCGTTACTCGTCCCGGACGGACGTACGTCGAAACGACGACCGTGCGCCGCGCCGGCTCAGCTCGCGAAGCTCGGTCCCGTCCGGCGGGCCGCGGCCGACCGGCCCTTCGGCTCCTCCCACTCCTCCTGCCGGCCCAGCGCGGTGAGATCCAGGTAGGCGTAGGAGCCGCCGGTCCACTCGGCACCCCGGGCGTACTGCGAATAGGTGTGGAAGACGCGGCCGCCGTCGTGCAGGAAGCAGGACAGGCCGGGCCCCTCGATCGGGTACTCGCCCTCGACGTAGTAGCCCGTGCCGGCCGCCGCGTGCTCCTCCGGTGTGCGGAAGTTGTACTCGACGGGCGCGACGGCCGGGTCGAGCGTGACGTGGAAGTCGTAGTTGAAGTCGCTGCCGTACGACGAGTACCAGGGGAAGCTCCAGCCGCGGCTCTCCTTGTACCGCTGGATCTTCGCGATCGGCGCACGCGAGACGTAGGCCAGCGTGGTGTCCCGGGCGGCGAGGTGGGCGCGCAGCCCGTCGTTGACCTCGTCGGCGCCCGCGGTGCAGCTGGGGCAGCCCTCCTCCCACTCGGGCGCGAACATGAAGTGCCCAACGAGCAGCTGCAGGCGGCCCTCGAACAGGTCGGGCAGGCCCACCTCGCCCGACGGCCCCGTGAACACGTAGTCCTTCTCGACCTCCACCATCGGCAGCCGCCGGCGGTCGGCGCTGAGCGCGTCCCGCGCCCGGGTCAGCTCCTTCTCCCGCTCCAGCAGCGCCACCCGGGCGGCCCGCCACTCCTCGCGGGTCACGATCTCCGGCAGGGTCATGGGTCTCCTCCTCGGATCGGTGTCACGAGGGCCGACCCCGGCGGGGCGCCGAACTCATCGGCGGGTACGGATTGTCCGTATTGCCGCCGGGCCCGCGCAGGGCCAGGGTGAGCGCATGAACGCCGACGTGATCGTCGTGGGGGCCGGGCTGGCGGGTCTCGTCGCGACCGCGGAGCTCGCGGCCGCGGGCCGCCGGGTCGTCCTCGTCGACCAGGAACCCGAGACGAACCTGGGCGGTCAGGCGTTCTGGTCCTTCGGCGGGCTGTTCCTCGTCGACTCCCCCGAGCAGCGCCGGATGGGGATCCGCGACTCCGCCGAGCTGGCGCTGCAGGACTGGCTGGGCAGCGCGGGTTTCGACCGCGCGGTCGACGACCCCGCCGGCGAGGACTTCTGGGCCCGGCAGTGGGCCACCGCCTACGTCGACTTCGCCTCCGGGGAGAAGCGCGCCTGGCTGCACGGGCTCGGCGTGCGCTGGTTCCCGCTGGTCGGCTGGGCCGAGCGCGGCGGCTACCTCGCCGACGGGCACGGCAACTCCGTCCCGCGCTTCCACGTCACCTGGGGCACCGGGCCGGGCCTGGTCGAGCCGTTCGCGACGGCGGTGCGGGACGCCGAGCGCGCCGGCCTCGTCGAGCTGCGGTTCCGGCACCGCGTCGACGCCCTGACCACCACCGGCGGGGTGGTCGACGGCGTGTCGGGCGTCGTGCTCGAGCCCAGCCCGGCGGCACGCGGGGTGGCGAGCACGCGCACGGAGACCGGGACGTTCGAGCTGCGGGCCCAGGCGGTGATCGTGACCTCCGGCGGGATCGGCGCGAACCACGACCTGATCCGCGCGAACTGGCCGGCCCGGCTCGGCACACCGCCGGAGCACATGGTCACCGGCGTGCCCGCGCACGTCGACGGCCGGATGCTGGCGATCACCGAGGCGGCGGGCGGGCGGATCGTCAACCGGGACCGGATGTGGCACTACACGGAGGGCGTCCGCAACCACACCCCGGTCTGGGCCGGGCACGGCATCCGGATCCTGCCCGGCCCGTCGTCGATCTGGCTCGACGCGACCGGGCGGCGCCTGCCCGCCCCGAACTTCCCCGGCTTCGACACGCTCGGCACGCTGAAGACCCTGCGCGCCACCGGTCACGACCACTCGTGGTTCGTGCTCACGCAGAAGATCATCGAGAAGGAGTTCGCGCTCTCGGGCTCCGAGCAGAACCCCGATCTGACCGAGAAGGACGTCCGGGCGACGCTCGGCCGGATCCGCCCCGGCGCACCCGCGCCCGTCGAGGCGTTCAAGGAGCGCGGCGAGGACTTCGTGGTTGCCGGCACGCTCGCCGAGCTCGTCGACGGGATGAACAAGCTGACGACCGAGCCGCTGCTCGACGCGGCCGAGATCGAGCGGCAGATCGTGGCCCGCGACCGCGAGCTGTCCAACCCGTTCACCAAGGACCTGCAGGTCAGCGCCATTCACAACGCGCGGCGCTACCGGGGCGACCGGCTCGGTCGCACGGCGACCCCGCACCGGATCCTGGACCCGAAGGCGGGCCCGCTGATCGGCGTCAAGCTGCACGTGCTGACCCGCAAGACGCTCGGGGGCCTGCAGACGGACCTGTCCGGCCGGGTGCTCGACGCCGCGGGCACACCGGTACCGGGGCTCTTCGCCGCCGGCGAGGTCGCGGGCTTCGGCGGGGGCGGCGTGCACGGCTACCGCTCGCTGGAGGGCACCTTCCTCGGCGGCTGCCTGTTCAGCGGACGCGGGGCGGGACGCACGGCCGCCCGGGACACCGCCTGAACCCGGGGGTGCGGCCCGGCCGCCGTCGAGCCGGCCGGGCCGCGATACCTCCGGGGGTGCGCGCGTAGCTCCCCAGTTGCGCGCGCGAGGCAGCTCCCTGTCGTGGCGGGCACCGGACCCCCGGCTACACGGTGCCGGCACCGAGTCTCGCCCACCCCGATCACGTTTCGGCTACCCCGCCGCGCCGGAACGGAAACGGTGTGCCGGAAATCGGCGAGATCGTCCGGAACCGGGCCCGCGGTCGTCAGGCCAGCTCGAGCGTGGCCCAGACGGTCTTGCCGGTCCGGGTGCGGCGGACGCCCCAGTGGGCGACCGCGTTGACGATCGTCAGGCCGCGGCCGCGGTGGGCGCCGAGCCTCGACTCGCCGACCGTCAGCGGGGCACCGGCCCCGGCGTCGTCGACCTCGATGCGCATCCGGACCCGGTCGAGCACGGTCACGCGCACCCGCCGGGGCCCGCCCGCGTGCTCGACGGCGTTGGTCACCAGCTCGGTGCAGACCAGCTCGGCGTCGAGCAGGGCGTCCGCCGGCGCGAGCTGCTCGCGCAGCCACGTGCGCAGACCGGGCAGGCAGGTGGCGTCCCGGAACGCGGCGACGAGCGAGGCGGGCCGCGAGCCGTCCGCGCGACGTCCGACCACGTCCGTCCTCTCGTTCGCCTCGACCATGGTCATGATCCGGCTGTACCCCGTTCGGCCGTCCTTCACGCGTCCGGTGGAGCACACCCCTCGATCCGGCAGACGGAGGCGCCTCCGCGTGGTCCCCCGCGGCCGCCCGGTCCCGAACGCGCGCCGTGATCAGCACGGCTCGTGACCGGCCGACGTCCGCTCCATCCGGCCGCCGGCGGCGATGTCTGCGAGGGTCGGGGCGTGCGGTGGAGTGCGTGTCGCGAGGGCCGGATCAGCATGCCCGAGCACGCGGAGCTCGCGGTCCTGCTCCGGGCGGCCTACGCGCACCTGCCGCAGTTCTTCGCCGGGTCGCGGACCTGGTCCTACGTCCGGCCCGAGGCGCGCGTCGTCGGGCGGGACGTCGAGGGCCCGGCCGCGCACGCCGGCGTCCTGCGCCGGTTCCTGCAGGTGGGCGGCGCGGACCAGCTGGCCGCGGTGGTCGGCCTGGTGGCGGTGCGGCCGGGACTGCAGCGGCAGGGCGTCGGGCTGGCCCTGCTCGAGCGGGTGCAGGAGTTCCTCGACGACCTCGCCGTGCCCTTCGGCATCCTGATGTGCGCCGAGCACCACGTCCCCTTCTACGAGCGCGGCGGCTGGTGCCGGCTCTCGCCGCGCCGCTCCGTCCACTCGCCCGACGACACCACCGAGCCCCACCCCTTCGTCGACGAGATCTCCACGACCACGCTCGTCCTCCCCGTCCGGCGGAAGGACTGGCCGGACGGGGAGATCCACTGGAACGGCGCGACGGTCTGAGCGGGCGTCAGGTTCGCCCGTCCGGGAGCGCGATGCTCATCGCGTGCTCGGGGAGGACGCCGCCCAGCCACTCCTCCACCTGCCGCCGCCCGTCCGGGACCCACCCGCGGGCGCGGTAGAAGGCGTCGGCGCGCTCGTTGCCGTCGAGCACCCACAGCGTCGCCCGCTCGACGCCACGGCGGGCGAGGTGGTCCAGCGCCGCGTCGTGGAGCATCGTGCCGATCCCGCGCCGCCAGGCCCCGGGCGCGACGTAGAGGGCCATGAGCTGCCCGTGGCGCGGATCGTCCGGGTCGGAGCGGGCCGCCACGAACCCGACGACGAGCGGACCGGCCCGGTCCTCCGCCACCAGGACCGCGACCCCGGGCGCAGCGGCGTCCAGGACCGCCCGCCACATCCGCCGCCGGTCCTCGACCGAGAGCCCGGCGAGCAGCTCGTCGGGCAGGAGTCCCGCGTAGGCCCGCCGCCACGAGTCGACCACCACCCGCGCGATGGCACCCGCGTCTGCAGGCGCGGCGGCGCGGACCTCGACCACAGCCCGATGGTCCCGCTCCGGGGCCGGGCACGACACCCCGCCGAATGGCGGGCGTCGCACCCGAAGCTGCGCAGGATCGTCGGTACCGCGTCCCCCGGCGGCTCGGCACGATCGACACCGCAGACACCGCGCGCCCGACGGGCGCGGTCCCTCCCCGCCGACCACCGGAGGTCAGCATGCTCAGTGCCATCGACGGAAGCGCCATCGACCGGGTCCTGCGGGAGGCGGTCGAGGCCGGCGCGGTGCCGCACGTCGCGGCGATCGCGGCGGACCGCGACGGGATCCTGTACGAGGGCGGGGCCGGGCCGCGGATCGTCGGCGAGAGCGGCGACGAGGTGGGCACCTCCACCCAGTTCCGGATCATGTCGATGACCAAGATGGTCGCCACGGTCGCGGCGTTGCAGCAGGTCGAGCGGGGCGAGCTGGAGCTCGACGCGCCCGTGGACACCTACCGTCCCGAGTTCGCCGAGATCCAGGTCCTCGAGGGCTTCGACGGCGACACCCCGAAGCTGCGCCCGGCCGGCAGCCGGGCCACCGTGAAGCAGCTGATCACGCACACGTCGGGGCTGGGGTACTGGTTCTGGAACGAGGCGCTGGACACCTACCAGAAGGTCACCGGCCTGCCCAACGTCCTCGGCGGCGCCGAGGCCTTCAAGGCCCCGCTGGTCGCCGACCCGGGCACGCAGTACGTCTACGGGATCAACACGGACTGGCTGGGCAGGGTCGTGGAGTCCGTCGCCGGCCAGGGCCTGGACGTGGTGATCAAGGAGAACATCACCGGCCCGCTGGGCATGGACGACACGATGTTCCTGCTCGACGACGACCGTCGCGAGAACTGCGTGACGGTGCACGTCCGGGGCGAGGACGGGAACTGGACATCGGCCGGTGAGCTGCTGCCGCAGGAGCCGGACTGGTGGGCCGGCGGCCACGGCCTCTACTCCACCCCGCGCGACTACATCCGCTTCGAGCGCGCCCTGCTGCGCGGCGGCGAGCTCGACGGCGCGCGCATCCTCACCGAGCAGACCGTCGACGCCGCCTTCACCAACCAGATCGGCGACCTCGACTTCCCCGCGGAGATCCCGACCGTCGACCCGCCGATCACCGACAGCCTGCGCGTGGGGCCGGGCTGGAAGTGGGGCCTGGGGCTCCTGCTCAACACGGAGGACGTCCCGGGGCGCCGCCGGGCGGGCTCGGGCGCCTGGGCCGGGTTGTTCAACACGCACTTCTGGGTCGACCGCAGCACCGGGATCTGTGCCTCGATCTACACCAACTCGCTGCCGTTCATCACCGAGAACGAGGCCTGGAAGCTCTACGGCGACTTCGAGACCGCGCTCTACGCCTCCCTCTGACCCCGGCGCCGCCGCGGCCGGTGCGCCGGCCGCGGCGGGCGGAGCGATCCCGGCCGACCGACCAGGTCCTCCTGAGTGATCCGCACCACTACACTTCGTCCCGTCGGAGCGACGGGGAGAGGTGGTCGTGCAGGGATTACCGGGCCGCGTCCCCACCCTCGATCCCGCGGCCGGCGTCGACCTGCGGGTGATCGCGTGCTTCGACGAGCTCGTGGTCGGCAACGTCGACACCCGCGGCCTGCTCGGCGCCGCCGCCTCGCTCGCGGGCTGCACGGCCGGGTTCTGCCAGGACCTCCCGCCGCGCTGCGTGCGGGTCACGCCCTCGGGCGAGATCGCCGAGGGCCGTGCCCTCCCACGGGCGGACTCGTCGGTCCGTGGCGACGGGCTCACGGTGTGGCTCGAGCGCGAGGGGCCGGCCGGGGCGAACGACGGGATCGTCCTCGAGCGGCTGGCCTTCGCCCTGCGGGTCCGGCACGGACGCGACCGCCGGGAGGCGGACCGCGGCGAGCTGGGCCTGCTGCTCGACCGCTCCCTTCCCGTCGAGGAGCGCCGGACGGCGGCGGCGCGCCTGCACCTGTCCCCCGGCGTCCGGTACCGCGTGCTCGCCGCGCCGCTGTTCGCGGTGTGGGAGGAGCACCCGGCCGGCGCCGAGGACGTCGTCGCCACGCCGTACGGCCCGGTCCACGCGCTCGTCCTGCCCGAGGACCGGGTGTCGGGCGGCCCCAGCCCGTCCGGCATCGGGGTCCCCGGCACGGTGGAGCAGCTGCACCGCTCGTTCCGCACCGCCGTGGTCGCGCTGCGGCTGTGCACGCCGCCGGAGGTGCCCCGTGTGCCGGCCGACCGGTACGGCGCGGTGATCGAGCTGCTCGCCGACGCCCCGCTCGATCTCGACCTCCCGGACGTCGACGCCCTCGACGCGGTCATGCGGCACGCCTGGGGTCCCGCCACCCTCGACGCGCTGGTCCGCGCCGGATCGGTCCGGCAGGCCGCCCGGCTGACCGGGGTGCACCACAGCACGCTGCGGACCCGGCTCGACGTGCTCACGGAGGTCGTCGGGTTCGACCCGTTCGACGGCATCGGCCGCACCCGGCTCGGCGTCGCCTACCTGATCTGGCGGCTCCGCACCTCGCGGGTCCTGGACCTCCCGGCGACATACCCGGCCACCACCGCGGGCTGACGCGTCCTGTCCCCGCCGCTCGGGGACGTGGCGCCGCGCCGGCTTCCGGTCAGCCCCGGGCGGCCTGGACGAGGTAGGTGACCGCGAGCCCGATCGCGAGCACGCCGAGCAGTGCGCGCAGCGCCGCCTCCGGGACGTGGGGCTGGAGGCGGGCGCCGAGATAGCCGCCGAGCAGGCCGCCGGCGCCACAGCACAGTCCGATGACCCAGTCGGGGCTCACCGGACCCTCGACGACCAGCGAGACCAGGCCGTAGGTGGTGACGCCCGCCACCGAGGTGACGAACGTGGCGGACAGGGCCGCAGGGGCGACGGCCGCCACGGACATGCCCGCGCCCACGAGGATCGGCCCGAGGAGCGACCCTCCTCCGATGCCGTAGACGCCGCCGACGATCCCGACGACGGCCCCGAGCCCGGTCAGGACCCACCCGCGCAGCTCGCGGGCAGGGGCCGGGCGGGCGCGTCCGCGCAGGCACAGCCAGATGCCCACGGCGAGCAACAGCGCGGCCGCGAGCACGCGGAACACCCGGTCACCGGGGGCGAGGAACACCCGCAGCAGGGTCCCGGCGACGACCCCGGGCAGCGTGCCCGCGACGAGCCGGCGGGTGAGCGGGCCGCCGAGGGCACCGGTGCGGTGGTGACGCAGCAGGGCGCCGGGGGTCGCGACGACGTTGTACAGCAGGTTCGTCGGGGTGACCGCCGGACTCGGCACGCGGAGCAGGTCGAGCTGCACGGGGAGCAGGAACACCGCCCCGGACACCCCGACCGGGGTGGTGACCACGGCGACGACCAGCCCGGCACCGAAGGCGAGCAGCGCCTGGAGCGGGGTCACGACGATGATCCTCGCCGATGCCGCGATCCGCCGGAACTGTCGGGCCCCCTCCGTAGGGTCCGGGCAGGCGGACGAGGAGGACCGGATGACGGACCGGCCGGACCCGGTGATGGCGGAGATCGCGCAGGTGGTCGAGCGCGGGCACGCCGGCGCGCTCGCGGAGGCGCGGGAGCGGTTCGCGCAGCTCTGGGAGCGACTCGGCCCCTCCGGCGACCCACTCCACCGCTGCGCGCTCGCCCACTACGCGGCGGACGTGCAGGAGGACCTCGCCGAGGAGCTGCGCTGGGACCTCCGCGCGCTCGCGGCCGTGGACGAACTCACGGACGAGCGGGCGCAGGAACACCACCGCTCGCTCGCCGTGGCCGGCTTCTACCCCTCCCTGCACCTCAACCTGGCCGACGTCCACCGCCGACTCGGGGACGTCGAGCAGGCGCGCCGCCACCTCGAGCGGGCCGAACGGGCCGTGGGCGCCCTGGCTGTGGACGGATACGGCCGGATGATCAGGCAGGGGATCGCCCGCTGCGCCGCCCTCCTCGACTCGCCGCCGTCGACGGACCGGGTGCCCTCGGAGCTCGGGTAGCGACGTGTGCGGTCGATCGGTCGATCCTGCGGTGGATCAGGTGCCAGGCCGCGCCGCCGTCGTGCGACGGTTCCCGGCGCCCCGTGACGGTCCGCCCGTCCTCGGCGCCGAGGCTCTCGGGGCTGACCGACGTCGGACGACTGCTCCGCGCGTCTCGCGAGGTGGAATGGCTATGCCTCGGCGCGGGTGGACTCCGGCGGCTTGCGGAGGATGGGTCGGAGCACCTCCGCGAGAGCCCGGGGGTGGGTCACCTGGGGAACGTGGGCACCGGGCGTCTCGAGGAACGGGGCGTCGAGCCGGTCGGCCAACCAACGACCGGCCTCGCTGAACCAGTGGTGCTTCGCCGCCGGGTCGGAGTTGTCCTTTCCTGCGGCGACGACGCAGGGCACGCGCACCTCGGCGAGCTCCTCCTCGGTGGGCAGGTAGCTCATCACGTCCGGGAGCTCGAGGCCGAAGAAGACCTCGGCGTTGCCCAGCATCCGGGCGCGGAGTTCGTCGTCGAGCGACTCGAACGCCTCGTCACCGAGGACCCAGCGGAGGAACCTCTCCATCGCCGCAGGCGGGCCGCCCTCGGCCATTCCCTGCTCGACGAGCACCTGCAGTTCCGCGCCCGCGGCCCGACCACCGGGCGCGACGGCCGCGAAGGGCGGCTCGTGGAGGACGGCGCCGCGGAGAACCTCGGGGTGCCGCAGCGCGAGACTGGTGAGGATCATGGCTCCCGAGCTGTTGCCGTACGCGACGGCCGGAGCCAGGTCGAGGGCCGTGAGCAACTCGGCGGCGTCGTCTCCCTGCTCGTCCATCGGCGCCGCGGTCCAGCCCTTCGGACGCGGGCTCCGGGAGTTGGCCCGTCGGTCATAGGTCAGCACGGTGAACTCGTCGGCCAGCGCGTCCGCCACCTCGGTCCAGTGCCCGGCGTCGCCGGTCGCCCCCGAGATGAACAGGACCGTGGGACCCTCCCCGCGCAGCTCGTAGTACAGCGTCGTGCCGTTGACCTCGATCGATCCCATCTCGTCCTCCCTGGCCGACGGGCGCGCCACCCGTCGGCGCACCGACGTCCGAGGGTCGGAGCGCCAGCCGGGGCAGGCCAGTGCCGGACGGCCCGGGACGTGGGCCGTCCGAGCCGGCCGGGGATCAGCCGTTGCCCGAGGACGACGAGGAGGGCCGCTCGGGCAGGTAGGGCTCGATCGCCGAGGCGAGCTTCTCCGCGGTCATCGACTGGAGCCAGACGTGCCCGGGCCCGTGGATCTCCGCCAGCAGCAGCGAGTCCCCGAACAGCTTGTTCTTGACCCCGCGCACCGAGGTGAACTGGAGCTCCATGCCGGCCCGGTAGAGGGCGAGGTGGCCGGGGTGGATCAGCATCGACCGCCCGGCGGGGAGGTCGTACTCGGTGATCTCGCCCGCCAGCTGGACCCAGGCGGTACCGGCGCCGGACAGCTTCTGGAACACCACGCCGGCGCCCCCGAAGATCCCGGCGCCGAGCTTCTTCTGCAGCCCGACCGACACCTCGACCTGCGGGGTGCTGGCCATGTAGGCGCCGGACTGCACCATGAACTCGTCGGCGGCGTCCACCTCGAGTTCCCGGATCGTGCCGGGCAGGTCCGTCGCGAAGGCGACGAACCCGCCTTCCCGCGGGGCGGTGTACTCGGTGAGGAACAGCTGCCCGCCGCCGAGGGCCCGTTTCAGGCCGCTCATGAACCCGCCGCGGCCGCCCGAACCGAACCGGGTCGACGTGTCGAGGCCGAACCCCGGGGACAGCCAGGCCACGTCTCCGCCCTCGGCGATCACCTGCTCGCCGGGACCCATCGCGATCTCCAGGACGGGCATCGTCGTGCCCATGATCCGGGTCTGCATCGGACGAACCTAGACAGCGGGCGCAGGGCAGCGGAAGGGTACGCGGCCCCGGCTTCCCTAAACAGTCGTCGCAGGTGGGGGCGGTGAGGACCTGTCGCCCTCCTCCGCGGCCGGGGAAGAATGCCCGGAATGAACGTGTCGAGCGTGACCGTCGGGCTGCCCGTCAGCGACCTGGACCGCGCCGTCTCCTGGTACCGGCGCGTCCTCCAGCTGGCCGAGCCGGATCTGGAGCCGGCGGAGGGCGTCGTGGAGTTCAAGGTCGGTCCGGCGTGGCTGCAGCTCGGCGCGGACTCCACCGCCCGATCCGGCGCCGAGGTCGTCACGCGGTTCGGCGTGGACGACGCGCGGCGGGAGCGGGAGCGCCTGGTGGAGCTCGGGGTCGCCGTCGGCCCGCTCGAACACGTGCCCGGAGCGGTGGACTACTTCGACTTCACCGACCCGGACGGGAACGTCCTGAGCATGTACTCGGAGCTCGACGGGTAGGGCGCCGCGGAGTCACGCCTGCGCGGGCCCTCCGGTCAGGTCCGTCACCACGAGCTGCCTCGCCCCGTGCACCGCCGGTACCGTCGTGGACGGAACCGCTGCCGCGGCACCCCCGGACGAGTGCGTCGTACCCGGAACGACAAGACGACGCGCGCGGAGGTGTGTGATGGCGTGGATCGTCCTGGTCGTGTCGGGCGTGCTGGAGACCGTGTGGGCGTCCGCCCTGTCCCAGTCGCGGGGCTTCACCCGGATCGGCCCGTCGGTCCTCTTCGGCGTGGCACTGGTGGCGAGCATGGCGGGGCTGGCGTACGCGCTCCGCGAGATCCCGGTCGGCACGGGTTACGCGATCTGGGTCGGAATCGGGGCGGTGGGGACCGCCCTGTACGGCATCCTCGCGCTCGGCGAGTCGGCCGGCGTGGCCCGGCTGCTGTGCCTGGTCGCGATCGTGGCCGGGGTCGTCGGGCTGAAGCTCGCGCACTGACCGTCCTCGCCTGGGGCGGTCCGGCCGCAGTACGGTGTGCGCCCCGTCCACCGGTCGCTCCCCTCGAGGAGGCCTCGATGACCACGACGACGAGTTCGCGCAACGAGACCGCGCTCGCCCGGGCCATCGACCGTTGGAACGCCGGCGACCTCGCCGGCTACCTGGAGATCTACGCCGACGACGTCCGGCTGCACGGCATGTCGCCGGAGCCGTTGGACAAGGTCGGTGTGCGCGCGGCCTACGAGGGCCTCTTCGCGGCCTTCCCCGAGAACCACCTGGAGCTGCACGAGACCTTCGGCGACGGCGACCGGCTCGTCAGCCGCTTCACGCTGACGGGCCGGCACGACGGCGACTACATGGGCATCCCCGCGACGGGCCGCGACATCGCGCTGCCGGGCATCACCGTCCTGCACTTCCGCGACGCCCGGTGCGTCGAGCGCTGGGTCTGCACCGACATGCTCGGGCTCCTCGTGCAGCTCGGAGCCGTCCCGCCGCCGTCCTGAGCCTCTCCCGTTCATCGCCCCGCCCGACTATCATCGCCGCGTGGCGATGAATTGCTGCCCGCCCGACGTGACGCCCGCCGTCGCCCTGTTCCGGTCGCTCGGCGACCCCGCCCGGCTCGCGATCGTGTCCCGGCTGGCCGAGGGCGAGGCCCGGGTCGTCGACCTGACCCGGCTCCTCGGCCTTGCGCAGTCGACCGTCTCGAAGCACCTGGCCTGCCTGCGGGACTGCCGGCTCGTCGACTCGCGGACCGAGGGGCGGCAGTCCTGGTACTCGCTGAGCCGGTCCGAGCTGATCGACCTCCTGCGCAGCGCGGAACGGTTGCTGGCCGGGACGGGCGACGCGGTCGCGCTGTGCCCGGTCCACGGCGAGCCCGCGCAGGCGGAGCCGGCATGAGCCTCACCGCGTCCCCGGAGCGCCGGGCCGTGCTGCGCCGGCGCATCAGGCTGCTCGTGGCCGCGACGATCTCGTACAACGTCGTCGAGGCGGTCGTCGCGATCACCTCCGGCACGCTGGCGGGCTCGATCGCGCTGATCGGGTTCGGCCTGGACTCGGTGATCGAGGTCAGCTCCGCGGCCGCCGTCGCGTGGCAGTTCGCCGGTCCGGACCCGCAACGCCGGGAACGGACCGCGCTGCGGGTCATCGCCGGGTCCTTCTTCGCGCTGGCCGCGTACGTGACCGTCGAGGCCCTGCGCGCGCTGCTGGGCGCCGGGGAGGCGGAGCGGTCGACGATCGGGATCGCGCTGGTCGCGCTCAGCGTCGTCGTGATGCCGTTCCTGTCCCTGGCCCAGCGCCGGGCCGGCCGCGAGCTGGGCTCGGCGAGCGCGGTCGCCGACTCGCGGCAGACACTGCTGTGCACCTACCTCTCCGCCGCGGTGCTCGTCGGCCTGGTCCTGAACGCCGCCCTCGGCTGGTGGTGGGCCGACCCGGCCGCGGCCCTGGCCCTCGCCGTACTCGCGGTGCGGGAGGGCCGCAACGCCCTCCACGGCGACACCTGCTGCACCCCGGTCCGCCTCGACGACGCGTCCGACGGCTGCGGCTGCGACCCCGGCTGCACGGCTCCGTGCTGTGCGGCGACCGAGCGCGCTCCTCGTCGGTGATCACCGAACCGGAGCATGTTGCTGATCTCGAGGTCGTCGCCGGTGCGGGAGGTGTCAGGGGCCGGGCTTCAGCCCGGGCCGGTGGGATGGGCGAGGTCGTAGGCACGGGAGACCTTCGCGGGTACGACCATGCGCCAGGCGTCGACGACGAGCTCCCGGGCCTCGATCGGGTCCAGTGCCGCGAGGTCGGCGTGGACCCAGTTGAAGCGCATGTCCGACGCCGACGGCAGGTGGAACTTGTGCGGCTCGCCCCCGACGAGCGCCGCCCGCTCCTCCTTGGGGAACGCGAAGCCCATCACGCGCTCGTCGAGGGAGAACGCCACGTAGACGATCTGTCTGACGCGGAACTTCAGCCTGCCGCGTACGTACACCTGGTACGAGCGCTCCAGCTCGGCGCCCAGTGGGCGAACGTCCTCGATCACCACCATGCTCGGCCCCCATCGGTTCCGGCGCGGGGCGGATCCGCCTCTCCGCGCACCGTCTCGTCCCCCCGACCGACCTGCTCGGTCCCGTCCACCGGGATCCGCCTCGCGTCCACAGGACCGCGACGGCGGGCCGAAGTCATCGGTCGTCGAGTTCGTCGGCGAGCCACGTGGTCCCGCAGGTCCGCGGAGCCGGCACCGCCGTCGAGGAGGGCCGGGACCCGTCCTCGACGAGCGGCATCCCCGACACCGTCGATCAGCCGATCCTCTCGTAGCGCAGGTACACGGTGCCGCCGCGGAAGGCGCGCTGCTCGACCAGCCGCAGCCGCAGGTCGGCGCCGAGCGGGAAGTACGGCTTGCCGCCGCCGAGGAAGGCCGGCACCACCCTCGGGCGGAACTCGTCGATCAGGTCCAGCAGTGATGCAGCCAGACCGGCGCCGCCGACGGCCAGGTCGCCGTCGGTCTCCTTCTTGAGCCGGACCACCTCCTCGACCGCGTCGGCGCGGCGCACCAGCCGGCAGCCCGGCGCGACCGACTCCAGCGAGTCGGAGAACACGATCCGCGGCGTCGCGGCGTACTCGCGGGCGAACTCCGCCTCCACCTCGTGCCCGTCGGCCCGCTCCGGCGCCGTCCAGAACTCCTCCATGACCTCGTAGAGGCCGCGGCCGAACAGGAACGCCGCCGTCTCACGGGTCTGCTGGTTGGCGAAGCGGTGCACCTCCTCGTCCGGCTCGGAGAAGGCGATGGTGCCGGTCGGGTCCTCGATGTAGCCGTCGAGGGAGATGCTCATCGAGTAGCTGAGAGTGCCCATGGGGAAGTAGACCGTCCGGCTCACCCCAACTCATCGTCAGCCGGCCCGGACGGGCACCACGATCGCTCTCGACCAGGCCGGTTGCTGGGGCCGCAGCGGATCGAGGAGCGTGCCCCTCGTCGCCGTGGGACGGATTCCATCCGCCGACGCCGATGAGTTCGTGGCCTGCTCCGGGTCATCACGGGCATGAGCGATACGGATGGCCTGGGCAAGGTCGTCGTGAACAGGGCGATGTCGCTGGACGGCTTCATCGCCGGCCCCGACGACGCGATGGACTGGATCTTCGAGTATCTGGACAACGACGCGTTCCCCGAGGTCATGCCGGCCACCGGCGCGATGCTGGTCGGTCGGGGCACCCACGAGGTCAGCAAGCGGATGCCCGTCGAGGACATCGACTACGACGGGGGGCCGGTGTTCGTCCTGACGCACCGGCCGCCGGACGAGCCGGAGCGAGGGGTCACCTTTCTCACCTGCGATCTCGGGAAGGCCGTCGCCACGGCGCGGGCCGCAGCGGGTGGGAAGAACCTGGAGATCCTCGGAGCCGACCTGGCCAGTCAGTGCCTGCGGCACGGTCTCGTCGACGAGGTTCTGGTGTACGTCCTGCCCGTGCTCCTCGGGGACGGCGTGCGTTTCTCGACCTCGGGGCTCGGCAGGATCGACCTCGAACCGTTCGACAACAGGCAGTCGGGTCCCGTGACGATGCTCCGCTTCCGTGTGCGGAAGTAGGTCCGTGCGCAGCGGTCGCGCACAGGCAGGGTGGTGATCTTTGCGCGGCGCGGGCCCGCGGGGCTGCGCGACCTCAGCCGTGCCCCCGGTGGGACTCGAACCCACACTGTGACCCTTTTAAGGGGCCTGCCTCTGCCGTTGGGCTACGGGGGCCCGCCCGCAGCCTAACGACGGATCGCGGCGAGAACGCCGACGGCGCCCGCCCCCGGTGAAGGGCGGGCGCCGTCGAGCGCCTGTCGGGCCGGAGCCGCGTCAGCTGGCCTTGGCGTCGGCCTCCTGCGCGACCGTCGGCGGCAGCGGGGTCACCGTGCCGCCGGCGATCCGGCTGAACTCCGCCTTCGGCTCGTGGATCTGGCCCAGCGCCACGACCTCGCGGCCCATGAGCAGCGCGGTGGTCCAGTCCATGACGATCCGGAAGCGGCGGTTCCACGTGGGCATGCGGCTCACGTGGTAGGTGCGGTGCATGAACCACGCCGGGAAGCCCTTGAGCTTGATCCCGTAGACCTGGGCGACGCCCTTGTACAGGCCGAGGCTCGCGACCGAGCCGGCGTAGCTGTGCTTGTACTGCGTCGTCTCGTACCCGCGCAGGTACGCGACGATGTTGTCCGCCAGGACCTTCGCCTGCCGGACGGCGTGCTGCGCCGACGGGCTGGTACGCGCCTCGGGGTCGTCCTTCGTCAGGTCGGGGATGGACGCGCAGTCGCCCGCGCTGAACACGCCCTTGAGGCCGTTCACCGTGAGGTCGGCCGCGCACTCGACGTGCCCGCGGGGGCCGCGCGGCAGGTCGGTCTGCTCCAGCATCGGGTTCGGCTTGACGCCGGCGGTCCAGACGATGGTGTCGGCGTCGAACTCCTGGCCGTCCGACAGCACGACGTGCCCGTCGACCATCGACTCGACGCGGGTCTCGAGCAGCACCTCGATGCCGGCGTCGAGCAGGCGGCGCACGGTGTACGCACCCATCTTCGGGCCGACCTCGGGCATGATCCGGTCCATCGCCTCGACGAGGACCCAGCGCAGGTCGCCGGGCTCGATGCCCTCGTAGTAGCGGGTCGCGTAGCGGGCCATGTCGGCGAGCTCGGCGAGCGCCTCGACGCCCGCGTACCCGCCGCCGACCACGACGAAGGTCAGGAGCCGGCTGCGCAGCTCCGGGTCGGCGGTGGTGGACGCCGCGTCGAGCCGCGAGAGCACGTGGTTGCGCAGGTAGATGGCCTCGCCGACGGTCTTGAAGGCGATGCCCTGCTCGGGCAGGCCGGGGACCGGCAGGGTCCGGGCGACCGAGCCGGGGGCGACGACGAGGACGTCGTACTCCAGCTGTGTGGTGTGCCCGGCCGCGGTCTGCACCGTGACCTGCTTCCGCGCGTCGGAGATCGCGGTGACGCGGCCGGTCAGCACGCGGCAGCCGCGCAGCACCTTGTGCAGCGGGACCACGACGTGCCGCGGCTCGATCGAGCCGGCCGACGCCTCGGGGAGGAACGGCTGGTAGGTCATGTGGGACTGGGGGTCGATGACCGTGATGTCGGCCTCGCCGCGGCGCAGCTTCTTCTGCAGCCGCAGAGCGGTGTACATGCCGACGTAGCCGCCACCGACCACGACGATTCGTTGAGCGTGCGCCATACCTATATTCGTACCCCGGAGACGTAAGCCTGATACGACGGGCGAGCCGTGATCTGGGTCCGAACCGGTGTGAGTTCACCTACAGGCCGGCGGCGCGCGCCGCGGCGGCGAGGACCTCCTCCAGCATCGCCGGGGTGAGCTTGCCGGTGAAGGTGTTCTGCTGGCTCACGTGGTAGCTGCCGAACAGGTGCAGCGAGCCCGCGGGCCGGACCGACGCCAGCTCGACGTGCGCGCCGTGACCGAACCGCGGGCGCGGCCGCGGGATCGTCCAGCCGTGGTCCGCGAGCACCGGCAGCAGCGCCTGCCAGCCGAACCCGCCGAGGACGACGACGGCGCGCAGGCTCGGGCGGAGCAGCTCGATCTCGGCGTCGAGCCAGGGCCGGCACTCGTCGCGCTCGGCCGGCGTCGGCTTGTTCTCCGGCGGGGCGCACTTCACCGGCGCCGTGATCCGGGTGCCGATCAGCCGCAGCCCGTCGTCCCGGTGCACGGCCGTCGGCTGGTTGGTCAGGCCGACGGCGTGCATCGCCGCGTAGAGGACGTCGCCGGAGCGGTCCCCGGTGAAGATCCGCCCGGTCCGGTTCCCGCCGTGGGCCGCCGGGGCCAGCCCGACGATCAGCAGCCGCGCGTCGGCGGGGCCGAGCCCCGGCACGGGCCGGCCCCAGTACTCCCAGTCCCGGAAGGCCGCGCGCTTCTCCCGCGCCACCTTCTCCCGCCACTCGACCAGCCGCGGGCAGGCCCGGCACTCCATCACCCGGGCGTCGAGATCGGCCGTGGTCGGCGCGGCCGGCGCCGCGAGCCGGGGCCAGCCCGGCCCCGGCGGCCCGCCCGCCGGCTCGCTCAGGCGATCGATCGCGCGATCCCGTCGAGGATGTCGTGCTCGGAGACGACGAGCTTCTCGATCCCGGCACGCGCGTGCAGCTCGTCCGCCAGCGCCTCGACGACGAGGGCGCCCGCACCGATGACGTCGATCCGGCCGGGGTGCAGCGCGCCGAGCTTGGCGCGCTCCTCCTTCGGCGAGGTGACGAGCATCTGGGCGACCCGGTGCACGTCGTCCCGGGTCAGGGTGGACAGGTGGACGGCTTCCGGGTCGTACTCCGGGAGCTCCTGGGCGATCCCGGAGAGCGTGGTGATGGTGCCGGCGACACCCACCCAGGTCCTGACCCCCTCGACCGACACGGCCTCGAAGGCCTCGTCGAGGATCTCCCGGGCGACCTTGCGGGCGTTGGCCACGTCCGCCTCGGCGGGCGGGTCGCCGGGCAGGCAGCGCTCGGTGAGCCGGACGCTGCCGACGTTCACGGACCGGGCCGCGACGACGCCGTCGGCGAGCGTGCCGACCACGAGCTCGGTGGAGCCGCCGCCCACGTCCGCGACCACGAACGGGCCGTCGTCCGGGTCGAGGTCGCCGACCGCGCCCTGGAAGGACAGCCGGGCCTCCTCGTCCCCGCTGATCACCTCGGCGTCGACGCCGAGCACCTCGCGGACCATGCCGAAGAAGTCCTCACGGTTCGTGGCGTCCCGGGTGGCGGAGGTGGCGACCATGCGGACGCGCTCGGCGCCCTTGCGGCGGATCGCGGCCGCGTAGTCGCCGAGCGCGGCGCGGGTGCGCTCGAGGGCCTCCGGGTCGAGTCGGCGGGTCGCGTCGACGCCCTTGCCGAGCCGCACGATCCGCATCTCCCGGTGCAGGTCGCGCAGGTCCTTGGAGCCGTCGAAGGTCTCGTGGACGTCGGCGATCAGCAGGCGGATCGAGTTGGTCCCGCAGTCGATGGCGGCCACCCGGGACATGCGCGCTCCTGTGGGGTCGGGGTCGGTCCCCGTCACCGTATCGGCAGCCGGGGCGGTCCGGGCGCCGCGACGGCCCCGATGGCGCGGCCGCCGGGTTACCCTCCGGTAATGACCGTGGCACCGGGCACCGAGCTGGGCACTCACACCGTCGTGAACCAGGTCCCGCCGCTCGAGGGGTTCGACCCGCTCGAGTGCGATCCCGCCCTGGGCGACGCGCTGCGCCGCGAGGGGGCGGCCCCGGACCTGAAGGCCCTCGCCCTGGCCGTCGGATCGGCGGAGTACCGGGAGCACGCGCGGCTGGCCAACGAGTACGAGCCGGTGCTGCGCACCCACGACCGGTACGGCCACCGGGTCGACGAGGTGGAGTTCCACCCGTCCTGGCACGCCCTCATGCGGCTCTCGGTGGAGAACGGCCTGCACGCGACCCCCTGGGCCGACGGCTCGCACCTCGCCCGCGCCGCCGGGTTCTACCTGGTCAGCGCCCTGGAGCAGGGGCACTGCTGCCCGATCTCGATGACCTACGCCGCGGTGCCGGCGCTGCGGCACGGCGAGCTGCGGTTCGAGGAGCGGCTCACCGCGCGGGTGTACTCGCCCGGCCTGGAGACCCCGCACACCAAGCGCGGGCTGCTCGCCGGCATGTCGATGACCGAGAAGCAGGGCGGCTCGGACGTCCGCACCGGCACCACCCGCGCGACCCCCGACGTGCACGGCACCTACTCGCTCGTCGGGCACAAGTGGTTCACGTCGGCGCCGATGAACGACCTGTTCCTCACGCTCGCGCAGGCGCCGGACGGCCTGACCTGCTTCGTCCTCCCCCGCGTACTGCCCGACGGCACCCGCAACGGGCTGCGCATCCAGCGGCTCAAGGACAAGCTCGGCAACCGCTCCAACGCCTCGGCCGAGCTGGAGTACCAGAACGCCGTCGGCTGGCGGGTGGGCGAGGAGGGCCGGGGGGTCGCGACCATCATCGAGATGGTCTCGATGACCCGGCTGGACTGCGTGCTCGGCGCCGCCGGCACCGTCCGGGCGGCCCTGTCCGAGGCCGCGCACCACGTGGCGCACCGCTCGGCCTTCGGCGCGCTGCTCGCGGACCAGCCGCTGATGCAGGCCGTGGTCGGCGAGCTGGCCGTCGAGTCCGAGGCCGCGACCACGCTCGCGATCCGGCTGGCCGGTGCCGTCGAGCGGGGCGAGACGGCGTTCCTGCGGCTGGCCCTGCCGGCCGCGAAGTACCTGGTCTGCAAGCGCACCCCGGCGGTCGTCGCGGAGGCGCTGGAGTGCCTCGGCGGGAACGGGTACGTCGAGGAGTCGCCGATGCCGCGGCTCTACCGGGAGAGCCCGCTGAACTCGATCTGGGAGGGCTCGGGCAACGTCACCGCGCTCGACGTGCTCCGGGCGATCGCGCGGGAGCCGGGTTCGGTCGACGCCGTGCTGGACGAGATCGCGCTCGCCCGGGGCGCGGACGCGCGGCTCGACCGGGCCGTCACGCAGCTGCGGGCGGAGTTCCGGGACCCGCAGCCGCGGCGGGCCCGGCGGCTGGCCGAGCTGCTCGCGCTGTGTCTGCAGGGCTCGCTGCTGCTGCGCACCGCCCCGGCCGAGGTGTCCGACGCCTTCCTCGCCGGCCGCCTGCAGCCCGACGGCCCCTGGCGCACCGCCGGCACCCTGCCCGAGGGCGTCCCCGCGAAGCCGCTGCTGGAGCGCGTCACCCCCACCGTGTGAGCGGTGCCCTCGGCGCTCAGGAGAACGAGACCCGGCCGGGCGTGCCGTCGCCGAGGAAGGCGGCGAGGCGCTCGCCCTCGGCTGCGACCTCGTCCCGCTCGGCGCGGGAGAAGGGCCGCAGCGGGGCGACGGCGACGGTCACCTCGCCGTCACCCGCGGACGACGTCCAGGTGGCCGCCACCCGGCCGTCGATCAGCACGTACCGCGCGCCCGCCACGCTCAGCAAGCGGTGCTCGTCGTCGATGATCCGTGAGCGGTCGTCGTAGCCGAGGACGGCGTTGTCGAAGGCGGGCAGGAAGCGCGGCGGCACGGGCAGGTCCGGGTCCGGCATCTCCTCCCCGGCCAGGTCCAGCAGCTCCCGGCCGCGCTCGTCCCGGTAGGTGACCAGCTCGGGCCGGAGCCGTTCGACGACGGCGGGCAGGCCGGTGAGGCCGGACCACACCCGGACGTCGGCCCGGGCGGCAGGCCCGTAGGCGCGCAGGTAGCGGCGGACCACCTCGGCGACGTCGAGCTCCGGCGCGGACGCGGCGCCCAGCCAGGCCTCGAGCGTGGTCGTGGCGCCCGGCCCGGTCCGGCCCCACAGCCCGCGCGGCGGCACCTGCACGAGCGGGACGACGGTGCTGAGCGCATCTCCCAGGTCGCGCACGGGCGCCCCGGGCCAGCGCCCCGCGAGCTCCCGGGCCACGTCCACGGGCGTGCGCGGCCCCTCGTGGAACAGGGGGCGCCCGGCCGCCGCCAGCTCGTCGAGGTCGACACCGACGAGCCGCCGGCCCAGGGTCCCCCGGACCTTCTGCACGAGCATCGTCTGGAACAGCGGCCGCATCCCGGCGCAGTCGGCGGCGGTGAGCAGGTGCAGGGTCCGGCGCATCATCAGCGCGCGGACCGCCCGGCGCTCCTCGAGCTGCGTGACCAGCTCCGCCGGAGCGAACCCGGCGAGCCGCGACCACAGCCCGGTGTACGGCTCGTGCGGCTCCTGGGCCTGCAGCCCGACGAGATGGGTCAGGGCCGCGGCCACCGGCGCGTCCCGCCGCACGGCCAGCCACTGCCGGTGCAGGGTCGCGCGGTTCAGGGTCCGCCGGTCCAGCCGTCTGACGCTCACGCCGGTCCCGTCGCCGACGTCAGGCGCAGTCGGTGCCGGTCCACCAGTCGCCGAGCAGCTCGAGCGCCTCGTCGCCGAACGGGTTCACGCCCGGCCCCTTGGCCAGCGCGTGCGCGACGTGGACGTGCAGGCACTTCACGCGGCCGGGCATCCCGCCGGCGCTGACCTCCGTGCCGAGCGGCTCGATCGCGTCCCGTTCGGCCAGGTAGGACTCGTGCGCCCGACGGTAGCGCTCCGCCAGCTCCGGGTCCTCCTCCAGCCGTGCGGTCATCTCCTTCATCAGCCCGGAGGCCTCGAGGGTGCCGATGCGCGAGGCCAACCGCGGGCACGTGAGGTAGTAGAGCGTCGGGAACGGGGTGCCGTCCGGCAGCCGCGGCGAGGTCTGCACGACGTTGGGGTGGCCCGACGGGCAGCGGGCGGCGACCGCCCGCATCCCGCGCGGGGGCCTGCCCAGCTGGGCGGCGACGGTCTCCCGGTCCTGCTCGGAGATCGTGTCGCTCATCGGGGTGCTCCTTCGGTCACGTCGCTCCACAGGGTCCGGTACCAGGGCGTGCCCTTGCGCGCGGCCTCGGCCTCGGCCGCCGACGGCGTGTCCGGCAGCTGCACCACGTAGGGCACCTCACCGGGCCGGACGTACCCCAGCCGCGAGCGCGCCTCGGCCGCGACCTCGTCCGGGTTCGACAGCCGCGCCTTCTGCTCCTCGAGCTGCGCGACCTCGGCCGCCAGCGCCCGCTGCTGCTCCTGCACCGCGGCCAGGTCCTGCCGCTGCGCGACGTAGTTGCGCAGCGGCACGGCCACGGTCAGCGCCAGCACGCAGACGACGATCGCGAGGATCGCCGCCCGCCGGGTCGAGGACAGCCCGAGCAGCCCGCTCGTGCGGGCGACGACCGTCCCCGCCCGGCTGCGGGTGCGGGTGAGCCGGGGCTCGCGCACGCGCCGCCCGCCGGGCGCGGGACGGGCCTGCCCGGCACCGCCCCGGTCCGCCCGGGTGGCGGCCCGTTCGCGGGCCCGCGTCTCACCCGCCACGCGGTCAGGCGCTCGGGGTGTACCGCGGGAAGGCCAGCTCGCCGGCGTAGCGCGCGGCGTCGCCCAGGCCCTCCTCGATGCGGAGCAGCTGGTTGTACTTGGCGACCCGCTCGGACCGGGCGGGCGCGCCCGTCTTGATCTGGCCGCAGCCGGTGGCGACGGCGAGGTCGGCGATGGTCACGTCCTCGGTCTCGCCGGAGCGGTGGCTCATCATGCAGCGGTAGCCGTTGTTGTGCGCCAGCGTGACCGCGTCGAGCGTCTCGGACAGCGTGCCGATCTGGTTGACCTTGACCAGCAGCGCGTTGGCGGCGCCGCGGTCGATGCCGTCCTCGAGCCGCTCCGGGTTGGTGACGAACAGGTCGTCGCCCACGAGCTGGACCTTGTCGCCGAGCGACTCGGTCAGCGAGACCCAGCCGTCCCAGTCGTCCTCGGCCAGCGGGTCCTCGATCGAGACCAGCGGGAAGGTCCCGACGAGCTCGGCCCACACCTCGGCCAGGTCCGCCGAGGACAGCTCCTTGCCCTCGTAGCGGTACACGCCGTCGGAGAAGAACTCGGTGGCGGCGACGTCGAGCGCCAGCACGACGTCCGTGCCGAGGGTGAAACCGGCCTTGCCGATCGCGGTGGAGATGAGCTCCAGCGCGCCCTTCGTGCCGCCCGCGACGTCCGGCGCGAAGCCGCCCTCGTCGCCGAGCCCGGTGGACAGGCCCTTCTGCTTCAGCACCGACTTGAGCGCGTGGTAGACCTCGGCACCCCAGCGCAGGGACTCGCGGAAGGACTCCGCGCCGATCGGCGCGACCATGAACTCCTGCACGTCGACCGAGGTGTCCGCGTGCGCGCCGCCGTTGAGGATGTTCATCATCGGCACCGGGAGCACGTGCGCGTTCGGCCCGCCGACGTAGCGGTACAGCTCCAGCCCGGCGGACTCGGCCGCCGCCTTGGCCACCGCCAGCGACACGCCGAGCAGCGCGTTGGCGCCCAGGCGCGACTTGTCCGGGGTGCCGTCCAGGTCGACGAGGCGCTGGTCGACCAGGCGCTGGTCCACCGCGTCCATGCCGGTCAGCTCCGGGCCGATCTCGTCCAGCACCGCGGTGACGGCCTTCTCGACGCCCTTGCCGCCGTACCGCTTCGGGTCCCCGTCGCGGAGCTCGACGGCCTCGTGCTCGCCCGTCGACGCCCCGGAGGGGACCGCGGCACGCTCCAGCGTCCCGTCGTCCAGCGCGACCTCGACCTCGACCGTCGGGTTGCCCCGCGAGTCGAGGATCTCGCGCGCGCCGACCTGCTCGATGACAGCCACCCAATAGCTCCTGTTCTTCCCGGCTCGCCGGAACTCGCGGGTCAGGGTAACCACCGGGCCCGTGATCAGGGCGCCGAACCGCCGCCGAGCCCCGCACGTCACGCCCCGGTGCGCGCCCGTCGCCGCGTGTCAAGACCTCGCGGATCGCCCGCGCGCGGCCTACCGTAGGAATGACCATGACGAGTCAGCCTGCACCGGGACCCGGTCCGCGCGCCCGCAACCGCGTCTTCGAGGGGTTCCGCCGGGCGGAACTGCTCCTGGCCGACCGGCGCCCGCTCGACGCGCTGCAGGCCCTGCTCCCCGCCCTCGAGAGCCAGCCCAACGACGCCTCGGTCCACCTGCTCGCGGGCCGCGCCTACCTCGACTCCGCCCAGCTCGCCAAGGCCGAGGAGGCCTTCTGCCGGGTCCTCGAGCTCGACCCGGCGGACCACTACGCGCGCTTCGCGCTCGGCAAGGCGCTGCAGCGGCAGGGCCGCCTCGGCGAGGCGAAGGGGCAGCTGCAGATGGCCACGGTGATGGACCCGCGCCCGGAGTACCAGGAGGCGCTGGGCGAGGTGCGCGCGCGGATCGCCCGCATCACCGAGTAAGCCCGGGGCCCGTCACCGGCTGCGCGCTCCGTCCATCACGGTTGCGCCTCGCGGCCGGACAACGATCGCAAATCGGACATAAGTCCTGGTCAGAGGGCTCTCGAAGCCCTACCCGTCCCCCGTTCGGGAAGCTAGCCTCACCTCGGTCCACTGAGCCTCACCTCACGGGAGGCACGCCGAAGCAGAGGAGAGCAGGACGGTGCTGGGCAACGCCCTGATCGGGCTCCGCGAGGGACTCGAGGCCTCACTGGTCGTCAGCATCCTCGTGGCCTTCCTGATCCGCACCGACCGCCGGCGCGAGCTGCCGAAGGTCTGGGCGGGCGTCGCGTTCGCGGTCCTGGTCAGCGTCGGCGTCACGCTCGGGCTCACGCTCGCCGAGCAGGCACTCACCTTCGAGGCCTCCGAGGCGCTCGGCGGGGCGCTCTCCATCGTCGCCGTCGGCTTCGTCACCTGGATGATCTTCTGGATGCGCTCGAACGCGCGGGCGATGAAGGCCGACCTCGAGGGCAGGCTCGAGGCGGCCATCAGGATGGGTCCGATCGCCGTCGTCGTCATGGCCACCCTGGCCGTGGGCCGCGAGGGCCTCGAGACGGCCGTGTTCTTCTTCGCCGCGGCGCAGGCCGCCGGCGAGACCGTCCGGCCGCTGATCGGCTTCCTGATCGGCATCGCGCTCGCCGTCCTGATCGCCTACGCCATCTACCGCGGCGCCATGCGGATCAACCTGGCGAAGTTCTTCACCGTCACCGGGTTCTTCCTGATCTTCGTCGCCGCCGGGATCCTCGCCTACGGCGTGCACGACCTGCAGGAGGCCGGGATCCTGCCCGGCCTCACCACCCTGGCCTTCGACGTGAGCGCCGCGATCCCGCCGGACTCGTGGTACGGCACCCTGCTCAAGGGCGTCCTCAACTTCTCCCCGCAGACCACCGTGCTCGAGGCGGTCGTCTGGTGCCTCTACGTCGCCGTCGTCCTGACGCTGTTCCTGTTGCCCCAGCGCACGCGGTCCACCACCGCAGCCACCGCGTGACATCACCGAGGAGAACGCCCATGTCCCGCAGGACCTCTGCCGTCGCCGTGGTCGCGGCCGGCACCGCCCTGCTGCTCGCCGGCTGCACCAGCACGGCCCGACCCCCGGCCGCCCAGGGAGGCGGCGGGCCGATCTCGGTGACCGCGAGCGACACCGCCTGCGACGTCTCCGCCCGCGAGGCCCCCGCCGGCAACATCTCCTTCACCGTGAAGAACACGGGCACGAAGGTGACCGAGTTCTACCTCTACGACACGGGCGACCGGATCATGGGCGAGGTCGAGAACATCGGCCCGGGCCTGTCCCGGAACCTGATCGTCGAGGTGCCCGATGGCGGCAGCTACACCACGGCCTGCAAGCCCGGCATGGTCGGCGACGGCATCCGCGCCCCCTTCACCGTGACCGGCACGGCCCAGCGCTCCACGGACACCGACGCCAAGCTCGCCGAGGCCACGGCCGGCTACACCCGCTACGTCACCTCGCAGATCGAGGCGCTGGTCGCCAAGAACAAGGAGTTCACCGCCGCCGTCAAGGCCGGGAACGTGGACCAGGCCAAGGCCCTGTTCCCGGTCGCGCGGACCTACTGGGAGCGGATCGAGCCGGTCGCCGAGTCCTTCGGCGACCTCGACCCGAAGATGGACGGCCGCGAGGACGACGAGCGCGAGCCGGGCGTCGGGTTCACCGGCTACCACCGCCTGGAGAAGGACCTGTGGGTCGACGGCCTGCAGCCCGACTCCGCGCAGATCGCCGACCAGCTCGACGCGGACATCCTCGACCTGCAGAACCGCGTGAAGACCGTCGAGTTCACGCCGGTCCAGCTCGCCAACGGCGCCAAGGAGCTGCTCGACGAGGTCGCCACCGGCAAGATCACCGGTGAGGAGGACCGCTACTCGCACACGGACCTCTGGGACTTCAAGGCCAACGTCGAGGGCAGCCAGGCCTCCGTCGCCGCGCTGCGCCCGGTGATCGACGAGAAGGACCCGAACCTGGGCCCGACGCTGGACCAGCGCTTCGCCGCCGTCGAGCAGCTGCTCGAGGGCTACCGCACGCCGGACGGCGGGTTCGTGCTCTATACGCAGCTCACGCCCGAGGACACCAAGAAGATGAGCGACGCGGTCGACGCCCTGGCCGAGCCGATCTCGCAGGTCGCGGGGGTCGTCACGTCGTGAGTGCGAGCCGGCCCCCGTCCACGGACCCGAGCAGCCCGCCCGTCGAGCCGCCGCCGACCGTCCCGCCCGCCGGCGGGGACGGCGGGGGCGGGCTGTCCCGACGCAGGCTCTTCGGCTACGCGGGGGCCGGTGTGGCCCTGGCCGGCGCCGGGGCCGCGATCGGCTACGCCGCCGGGGCCTCCGGCGGCGGGCCGGAGCGCCCGGGCGTCGTCCCGTTCCGGGACGTGCACCAGGCCGGGATCGTCACGCCGGCGCAGGACCGGCTGCACTTCGTCGCGCTCGACCTGACCACCACCGACCGGGCCGAGGTCCAGCGCGTGCTGCAGAAGTGGACCACCGCGGCCGAGCGGATGACGGCCGGGCAGGAGGTCACCGAGAACGGCGCCGTCGGGCTCAACAAGTACGCCCCGCCGACGGACACCGGCGAGGCGCTCGGGCTGCCCGCCGCGTCGCTGACCCTGACGATCGGGTTCGGCGCGTCCTTCTTCGAGAAGCTGGGCCTGCAGGACCGGATGCCCGCCGCGCTGGCCCCGCTGCCCTCCTTCACCGGCGACGACCTCGACCCGGCGCGGTCCGGCGGCGACGTCTGCCTGCAGGCCTGCGCCGACGACCCGCAGGTCGCCGTGCACGCGATCCGAAACCTCGTGCGGATGGGCTTCGGCACGGCGTCGGTCAGGTGGTCGCAGCTCGGGTTCGGCCGCACGTCGTCGACCTCGACGGCGCAGGACACCCCGCGCAACCTGTTCGGCTTCAAGGACGGCACCAACAACCTCAAGGCCGAGGAACCCGCCGAGCTCGACACCCACGTGTGGGTCCAGCAGGGCGACGGGCCGGACTGGATGGTCGGCGGGTCGTACCTCGTCGCCCGCCGGATCCGGATGCACATCGAGACCTGGGACCGCACCTCGCTCGACGAGCAGGAACAGATCGTCGGGCGCAGCAAGGGCGAGGGCAACCCGCTGAGCGGGCAGAAGGAGTTCGACCTCGCCGACCTCTCGGCGAAGGGCGCCGACGGCGAGCCCGCCATCCCGGTCGACGCGCACATCCGGCTGGCCGCTGCGGAGACGCAGAACGGCGCGAAGATGCTGCGCCGCGGCTACAACTTCGTCGACGGCTCGGACGGCTCCGGTCACCTCGACGCCGGGCTATTCTTCCTCGCGTTCGTCCGCGACCCGCACACGCAGTTCGTGCCGGTCCAGCGGGCGCTCGCGAACAAGGACAGGATGATGGAGTACCTGGAGCACAACGGCTCCGCGCTCTTCGCGATCCCACCCGGCGTGAAGGACGGGCAGTACTGGGGCCAAGGCCTCTTCGCCTGACCGGCCCCAGTGCTCCGCGAGTCGCGCCCTGGGCTCCCGCGAGTCGCGCTCCGAGCTTCCGCGAGTCGCGCTGTGAGCTCTCGCGAGTCGCGCTGTGAGCTTCCGCCAGTCGCGTTGTGGGCGTTGTGGGCTCCCGCGAGTCGCGCTGTGAACTCCCGCGAGTCGGCCGTCTCGGGTGCCCGAGTTGCACATGTTCGGCGTGGGGCCTCAGCCCGCCGTGGCATACCGGTCCGCCGCGGCCCAGACGTCCCGCGCGTAGCCGACGGACCGGTTGTAGGCGAGCACGCCGTCCCACCAGCCGTCGCCGTCGGTCGTGTCCCGGTTCGCGGAGCACAGGTAGGCGGCGGCGGCGCGCGCGGCGGCGTCGACGTCCTGCGGGTCGCCCTCGCCGAAGCGGGCCCAGGTCCCGGGCAGGAACTGCATCGGCCCGACGGCCCGGTCGTGCACGGCGTCGCCGTCCAGCCGGCCGCCGTCCGTGTCCGGCACGGCGCGGGTGCCGTTCGACCCGTCGAGCCGGATCCCGACGATGGGTGGCGTGGCGATGCCGTCGACCATCCTCGAGCCGTTGATCCGTCCGTGGTTCGACTCGATCCGCCCGATGCCCGCGAGCGTGTTCCAGGTCAGGCCGCAGCCGGGAGTCCGCACGCGCTGGATCTGCTCCGCCGCGGCGTAGGCCTGCAGCACGCGGGCCGGGATACCCGTGGCCCGCGCGCGTTCGGCGGCCCACGCCGCCGGGTCCGCGTCGGAGGGCACGGCCGGTGCGGGCGTCACGGGAGTTCCGCGTGCGACGACGCCCGGCCCGTCCGATTCCCGGCCGGACTGCCCGAGGGTCGCAACGCCGAGCACGAGCAGCCCCACGACGCCGAGAACACCGAGAAGGATCGCGAAGGGCCGCACGACTCCGACGCTACGGACGGGAACTGAGAGCGGTCTGAGGCCGGGCGCTGGGGAACGCGACTCGGACACCCGAAACTGCCGACTCGCGCTACGGGAACACCCACTCACGGAAGCTCACGACGCGACTTGCGGAAGCTCACAGCCCGACTCGCGGAAGCTCACAACGCGACTCGCGGAAGCTCACAGCCCGACTCGCGTGAGTTCAGCGCGGCTCACGGTGCCTGGTGCGGCCGCCCGAGGCGGGTCAGGCGGGCCAGGCTCGGCGCCAGGACTCCGGGTCGAGGGAGTGCGGGTCCTCCCCCTCCGCGGCGGCGGCCGACTCCGCCGCGCGGACCCGGTCGGCGAAGGCGCGGGCGGCGGTGCGCAGTTCGGCCTCGGGGTCGGCGCCGGTCAGCTTCGCCTGCGCGACCTGCCGGAACAGCTCCTCACCCACGCCGTCGCCGGCGGGCAGCAGGTCCGCGGGGAGTCCGGCCCTAGCGGTGCGCGAGACCAGCTTGGCGGCGAGGGCGACCGCCGGCTGGCCCAGCGGCACCCCGTCGACGGACGAGCTGCGCTGCTTCTCGGCGCGCTTGAGCTCCTCCCACCGCCCCTCCTGCGCGGTCGCCGTCTCGATGCGCTCGGACCCGGCGAACACGTGCGGGTGCCGCCCGACGAGCTTGGCCACCAATCCCTCGGCGACCGCGTCGATGTCGAAGGCGCCCTCGGCCGCCTCCTGCGCCACCCGGGCGTGGAACAGCACCTGGAGCAGGACGTCGCCAAGCTCCTCGCGCATGTCGGCGCGGTCGCCGTCCTCGATCGCCTGGTACAGCTCGTAGCACTCCTCGACGAGGTACTGCAGCAGCGACCCGTGGGTCTGCTCGGCGTCCCACGGGCAGCCCCCCGGCGAGCGCAGCCGGTCCATGACGGCGACGGCGTCGAGCAGCGCGGCACCGTCGGGCTCGGGCACCGGCACGGCGCCCTCCCGCGGCTCGCAGGTCAGCAGCACGGCGTCGTCCGGCAGCTCGTCGCCGGCGGGCTCCGCCCCTGCCGCCCGCACGAGCTCCTCGGGCACCGAGGGGTCCGCGTACACGGCGGACGCGGCGCGCAACGCGGGCAGCGCGGCGGCCGGCAGGACGGCGCCGAGCCGCCGGGACAGGACGATCACCGTGGGAGCCACGCCCCCAGTCTCCCCCGGTGCCGACCGGCCGGGCTCAGCCCCCGGCCGGCCCGATGATGCTGCCGGCCTGCTGCCCCTCGGCGACCACCCGCATCCGCACCGGGTCCCACACGCCGAACCGCGGGTTGACCTGGACCTCGCCGGCGTCGGGCTGGGTCAGCCGTTCCCCGATCGACGCCAGCGTGTCCTGGTCGATCGAGGTCGCCGCCGGCGGGCCCTCGGCCGGCGCGTTCGTCACGCGGTCCGTCACGTGCAGCACCAGCCAGACACCCTGACCCGGCGACGGCTGGAAGGCGACGGTCTGCCCGGCGGGGGTGCCGAACAGCACGGTGGTCGCGCTGTCGGGGTCGGTCGCGGCGCGGTAGGTCTGCCCGCTCTGCGCGTTACGCGGGTCGGCCAGCACCTCGCGGGCCCGCTCGCCGCCGGCGGCGAGGGCGCGGGCCTTCTCCTCGGCCTCGGCCTGTGACGTCGCGGCGACGAGATCGGCGGTCACGGCGAGCCCGTCGACGTACTTCTCGGCCAGGGCGATCGCGAGCAGCCGGTCCCGGGCCCGCTCGCGCAGGGCGGCACCCTCGAACAGGGTGCGGTCCAGCTGCAGGGCCGACGGATCGGCGAGCAGGGCGTCGACCCGGTCCTCGCCGACCGCGATGCCCTCGCGCGCCGCCGCCGCGGTGAGCAGCTCGTGGCTGACCTGCGCGCTCACGACGTACCGCGCGACGTCCGCGTCGGCGATCTCGCCGGTGCTCTGCGCCGTGAGCTCCGCCTTGTGCGCCAGCGCCGTGTCGATCCGGCTCTGGACCTCGGCGAGGCCCACCGACCGGTCGTCGACGATCACCGCCGACCCGACCTGGCTGGGGCCGCTGCCGCAGCCGGCGGCGACGGCGGCGACCGCGCACGCGGCGACGATCACTCGGCCGATCCGGCCCGGGCTCCCGATGCTCCGCACGGCCGTCACCTTCTCACGCCGGGACGTGCGGCAGATCACCCTCCCCGGGTTCAGCCCACCCGGACCACCACCGTGTCGCAAACCTTGTCCGCGAACGTCTGACGCCGCTCGTCCCACAGCGGCCAGAGGTAGCCGAGGTACAGCGGCGCCGAGTCGAGGACGTGCGCGAGCTGGCGGGCCAGCGTCGCCCAGAAACCGAGCGTGCCGCCGTCGCGGGCGCGGACGAGCCGGGTGCCCATGAGCTGCTTGCCGAGGCTCTGCCCGGTCCGGCCCTGCCGGTAGCAGCTGTTCCACAGCGCGAGGACGAACGCGGCCAGGTAGAAGACGACGGCGATCCCGAGGACGACGCCGGCGTCGCTCGAGAACGCGAGACCGACCAGCCCGAGCGAGGCGACGACGCCCGGGATCAGCCCGTCGACGAGCGCGGACCCCACCCTGCTGCCCCACGACGCGTAGTCCGGCCGGGGCAGGGCGGGCTGCGGCAGGTAGGGCGCCGGGTACTGCGGGGCGTAGGGCGCGGGGTACTGCGGGGCGTACCGGGCGCCGTACGGGGACCCGTACTGCGGCCCGTACGGCCCTCCGGCCTGCTGCGGGTACTGCGGCGAGTTCTGCGGCGGGTACGGCTGCCCCGGGTGCGGCGTGTGGGGCGGCGGGGTGACGGTCACGGGGTCCTCCGGTGGGCGGGGTCGGCGCGGCGATCGGCTCGGCACGAGCTCGATGTCGGCACGGGGGCACCGACATCGGCTGGTCGGTGCGCACTCGACCGGCATCCCGCCCCCGTTAGCGCGCGGTGTGAGCAGCACCTGGACGGGTGTCGGGCGATCGCC
This sequence comes from Pseudonocardia yuanmonensis, assembly GCF_039542425.1. Lineage (NCBI taxonomy): Bacteria > Bacillati > Actinomycetota > Actinomycetes > Pseudonocardiales > Pseudonocardiaceae > Pseudonocardia > Pseudonocardia yuanmonensis. The sequence goes on along the minus strand of NZ_BAABIC010000021.1, from coordinate 21,059 downwards.
GGACCCCTGCCCGCCCGCCCCTCGCCTACCGTCGTGGCTGCCCGGTGCCTGCGGTCCACCGCCCCGCAGGTGCCGGGCCCCGCGAGATCCCTGCGATCCGTCGATCCGCCCCGTACGCTGCGGCGATGACGCACCGGCTGGCCAACGTCGTGGTCGACAGCGCGGACCCGCGGCGCCTGGCGCGGTTCTGGGCCGAGCTGCTGGGCTGGCCGGTCGCGCACGAGGCGGCGGACGAGGTGGACGTCCGCTCCCCGCACGCGCCCTGGACCTTCGACCTGGTCTTCGTGCCGGTGACGGAGCCGCGGAACGGGAAGAACCGGATCCACCTCGACCTCGCGAGCTCGTCGCCCGGGCACCAGCTGGAGCTCGTCGAACGGGCGGTGCGGCTGGGCGCCCGGCCCGCGGACGTCGGCCAGCACGCCGTGCCCTGGGTGGTGCTGGCCGATCCCGAGGGCAACGAGTTCTGCGTGCTCGAGCCCCGCCCGGAGTACGCGGAGACGGGCGCGGTGGCCGCGGTCGTGGTCGACGTGCCGGAGCCCTCGGCGGCCGCGGCGTTCTGGTCCACGGCGGCGGGCCTGCCCGTCGGTCGCGACGACGGCGGCGTGGCCGGTCTGCGCCCGCCGCCCGGCCTGCCGTGGCTGGAGTTCCTGCCGGCGGCGGCGCCGAAGGCCGGCAAGGACCGGCTGCATCTCGACGTCGACCCCGTCGGGGACCAGGCGGCCGCGGTCGCCGAGCTGGAGCGGCGCGGTGCCGTCCGGGCCGACATCGGGCAGGGCCCGGAGGCCTCCTGGGTCGTCCTGGCCGATCCCTGGGGCGGGGAGTTCTGCGTGCTCCGCCCGGGGGTGACGGGCCCGGGAGACCGCTGAGGCGCCCCGGCACCCAGCGGGTCTCCTACAGCCCGGCGAGGTCGATCAGCCCGTCCTGCAGGGCGCGGGCGACCAGCGCGGCCTTGGTGGTGGCCGGGCGGCCGGCGTCGGCGTACTTGATCCGGACCCGGCCGATGTAGGTGTCCACGGTCTTGACCGACAGGTGGAAGCGCTGGGCCACCAGCTGCTTCGAGTCGCTCTCGAACCAGGCCAGCAGGACCTCGCGCTCGCGCTCGGACAGCACCGGCCGGTCCGGCCGGCGGTCCGCGGCCATCGCCCCGCCCAGCACCGGCGGCGTGTACGGCCGGTCCTGGACCACGGCGTACAGCGCCGGGATCAGGTGCTCCGGCCCCTCGGCCTTGGTCAGGTAGGTCGCCGCGCCGAGCTCCAGGCAGCGCAGGGCGGTGTCGCTGTCGGCGTGCTGCGAGTAGACGACGACGCGCCGGCCGGCGTCGACGAGCCGGGTCAGGTCCCCGAACGCGGGCGTGCCGGGGGCGAGCTGCAGGTCGAACACGACGGCCTCGGCGTCGGGTTCCTCGAGCGCCACCTCCACCCGCGGCCCCGCGGCCAGCACCCGGATCTCCGGACGGGCGCGGGCACACCAGGCCCGCACGCCGTCGACGATCGCCGGATGATCGTCGACGATCACGATCGAGGGGCCCATCTCGCCTCCACCCATGTCGCACCCCCGGCCTCGACGGTGCTCGTACCCACGTCCGCGACGTCCGGCAGCGGTACCCGCGCAGCGCCGTCCGTCACCACCCCGACCACCACCGCCCCGCCGACGCCGGCGAGGGTGACCCGCGCCGCCGCCCGGGCGGCGTGCAGGGCCGCCTCGGCCGAGGCGAGCAGCGCCCCGGCCGCGTCGGGGGGCGGGACGGGCCGCGGGCCGCGCTCGGAGTACCGCACCACCACGCCGCGCCGTTCCGCGATGTCGATCAGCGCGGCCAGCTCGGCGGCCAGGGCGTCGTCGGCGTCGCCCTCCTCGGCGAACATCCGGCGCAGCCGTGCGGCGGCCCGCGCCGCCGCCTGCTGGACCTGGGCGTCCGACGGGTCGAGCGTGCCCTCGCCGATCCCCTGCAGCAGCGGCAGCGCCACCGCCCGCAGCTCCGCGTACCGGGCCTCCCGGTCCGCGTGGACCGTGCGGGCGACCTCCTCGGCCGTGCGGGCCCGTGCCTCCGACTCCGCGGCCTCGACGGCCTGCCGGGCGACCGCCCGCAGCGCGGACCCGGCGAGGGCGACGGCCAGCTGGAAGGAGGTGACGGCCACTGCCGTGATGCCGAACGCGACGAGCGTGACGCGGTCGGTCCGACCCGTCGCGACCAGCAGACCGAGCACGATCAGCAGGTGCCCGAGGATCAGCGCGACGAGGCCGCGCAGCGGGGCCCCGGCGAACAGCAGCACCCAGATCCATCCGACGACGCCGAGCGTCCCCTGCGCCGGACCGCCGAGCTCCGCGGGATCGAGGGCCAGTGGCATGGTGACCGCGAGCGCGAGCACGCCAAGCGCCACCGGCGCTCGGGCGCGGCCCCAGAAGCAGTGCCGGGCCACCAGCAGGGCGTCGACAGCCGCGACGGCCACGAGCAGGGCCCAGCCGACGGGCGCCGCCCAGGCCGGGTGGTACGCGGCGACGGCGGCGAGCAGGTTCGGCAGGGTGAGCCCGAAGAGGATCACCAGCGTGATCACGGTCTGGGCGATGCGCAGGCCGCGGAGCAGCCGGGCGGACAGCTCGCCGTCGAGCTCGCCGCTCACCGGGGCCACTCCAGCCGCACCTCGGTGCCCTTGCCCGGCGCGGACGTCACGACGGCCCGGCCACGGGCCCCGGCCATCCGCTCCGTCACCGACAGGGCCAGCCCGAAGCGACCCGCGGGCACCCGCTCCGGGTCGAACCCGCACCCGTCGTCCCGGACGGTCACTTTCGCCCTGCCCGCGTCGACGACCGCGGCGACCTGCGCACGTCCGGTCCCGGCGTGCCGCGCGACGTTCTCCAGTCCCTCGGCCAGCGCCCCGCCGAGCGCGCCGGCGGCCTCCGCCGGCAGCCACAGGTCGCCGTCGGCCTCGAGGTCCGCGGGGATCCGCGCGGCCCCGACGACCCGGCGGACCACGTCCTGCAGGCAGCCGCCGGGGGCGGGGGCGCCGGTCAGCGCCGCGACGTCCCGGGCCACCTGCTCGCGCAGCCACGGCTCCCGGCCGTCGACGCCGCCCAGGCCGACCATGAGCAGCGTGCTCGCGGCGGTGTCGTGCACCGTCGCCCAGTGTGCGCGCTGCTCCGCCCGCCGCGCCCGGGCCAGCTCGGCCTCCCGGTCGGCGGCGAACCGGCGTGCCATCCGCTCGTCGGCGAGGTCGCCGCCGCGGTGAACGAGCCGCCACACCAGCCGGGACAGCGCGGCCTCGACGGCGGTCCAGATGCCGCCGACGGCCAGCCCCTGGGCCACCGTGACCTCCGGCGCGAGCGCGGCCCCGACGACGAACGCCACGCACACCGCCGCCGCGGCGACGGCGCCGGGCAGCGGCCGCACGTGCCACTGCAGGGCGACGACCGCCACGGAGGCGACCGGCGAGACCCACCCCAGCATGTGCAGGAGCAGCACCGGGTCCACGAGCAGCGGCTGGGCCAGGCACAGCGCGCACATCAGGCCGACGTCGGCGACCCACACGCCGGTCCGCGGCCGGGTGCGCATCAGGTACAGGTAGGCGAGGCTCCACCCGAACAGCGCGGCGGCGACCGCCCCGGTGACCACCGGCCCGGCCGGCGGGTCGGTGAACGGCGCGGCCACGGCCATCAGCATCCCCACGAGCGCCCGGGCGCCCGCGGCGAAGCGCAGGGCGAACCGGTCGAGGAGGGACGCTGTCGGCATGTCGGCTGGCTGGTCGCGCGGCGCGACCACCCCGTTACAACCTGCTGCTCAGGGACTGAACGACTGTCCAGCGTCCCCTCAGGCGTTCACCGTGGCCGGGGCCGCCAGTTCCGTCACCAGCGCCGTCAGCCAGTCGAGCAGCTCGGTGTCCCGCAGCGGCGCCCCGCCGATCCTGTTGCCCGCGGCCGGCTTCGGCACCGCGACGAGCCGCGCCGCCGGCTTGTACTGGCCCTTGGGGTGCAGCCGCTTGAACCGCATCTGCCGCGACTCGGGCAGCTCGACAGGGCCGATCCGGATCTGCGTGCCCGCCACCGCGACCTCGGCGATGCCCAGCGCGCGGCACAGCTGCCGGAACCGCGCGACCGCGAGCAGGTTGAGCACCGGGGTCGGCGGCTCGCCGTACCGGTCCCGCAGCTCCTCGACGATGGCCTCGAGGGCCGCCTCGTCCGCCGCCTCGGCGATCTTGCGGTAGGCCTCGAGGCGCAGCCGCTCGCCGTCGACGTAGTCGTGCGGGACGTGCGCGTCGACCGGCAGGTCCACCCGCACCTCGGCCAGCGGCTCCGGCTCCTCCCCGCCGGGCCCGCCGCCCGCCTGCTGGCGGAAGGCGGCGACGGCCTCGCCGACCAGGCGGATGTACAGGTCGAAGCCGACGCCGGCGATGTGCCCGGACTGCTCCGCGCCCAGGATGTTGCCCGCGCCGCGGATCTCCAGGTCCTTCATCGCGACGGCCGCGCCCGAGCCCAGCTCGGAGTGCTGCGCGATCGTGGCCAGCCGGTCGTGCGCGGTCTCGGTCAGCGGGTGCTCCGGCGGGAACAGGAAGTACGCGTACCCGCGCTCGCGGCCGCGCCCGACGCGTCCGCGCAGCTGGTGCAGCTGGGAGAGGCCCAGCGTGTCCGACCGCTCGACGACCAGCGTGTTGGCGTTGGAGATGTCCAGGCCGTTCTCGACGATCGTCGTGCAGACCAGGACGTCGAACTCCCGGTGCCAGAACGCGTTGACGGTCCGCTCCAGCACGTCCTCGTTCATCTGCCCGTGCGCGACGCCGATCCGCGCCTCGGGCACGAGCTCCTGGATCCGCTTGGCCGCCCGGTCGATCGAGGTGACCCGGTTGTGCACGTAGAAGACCTGGCCGTCGCGCAGCAGCTCGCGCCGGATCGCGGCGGCGACCTGCTTGTCGTCGTAGGCGCCGACGTAGGTCAGCGTGGGGTGCCGGTCCTCCGGCGGAGTGGTGATCGTGGACATCTCGCGGATGCCGGCGAGGCTCATCTCCAGCGTCCGCGGGATCGGCGTCGCGGACAGGGTGAGCACGTCGACGTGGGTGCGCAGGGCGGTGATGTGCTCCTTGTGCTCCACACCGAAGCGCTGCTCCTCGTCGACGATCACGAGCCCCAGGTCCTTCCAGCGGACCCCGGTCTGCAGCAGCCGGTGCGTCCCGACCACGACGTCGACGGTCCCCGCGGCCAGCCCCTCGATCGTCTCCTTGGCCTCACCCGCGTCGGTGAACCGGGACAGGCCCTTCACCGTGACCGGGAAGGCGCGCATGCGGTCGGAGAAGGTCTGCAGGTGCTGGGTCGCCAGAAGCGTGGTCGGCACCAGCACGGCGACCTGCTTGCCGTCCTGCACCGCCTTGAAGGCCGCGCGGACGGCGATCTCGGTCTTGCCGAACCCGACGTCCCCGGAGATCACCCGGTCCATCGGCACCGGGCGCTCCATGTCCCGCTTGACCTCGTCGATCGCCGCGAGCTGGTCCGGCGTCTCGGTGTACGGGAAGGCGTCCTCGAGCTCGCGCTGCCACGGCGTGTCCGCCCCGAACGCGTGCCCCGGCGACGACTGCCGCGCGGCGTAGAGCTGCACGAGGCCGGCGGCGATGTCCCGGACGGCCTTGCGCGCGCGGCCCTTGGTCTTGGCCCAGTCCGCGCCGCCGAGCTTGTTCAGCGAGGGCTGCTCGCCGCCGACGTAGCGGCTGATCTCGTCGAGCGCGTCCGTCGGCACGAACAGCCGGTCCGCGGGCTGGCCGCGCTTGCTGGAGGCGTACTCCAGCACCAGGTACTCGCGGGTGGCGCCCTGCACGGTGCGTTCGCGCATCTCGACGAACCGCCCGATGCCGTGCTGGTTGTGCACCACGTGGTCGCCGGGCTGCAGCGCGGCCAGGTCCACGGCGTTGCGACGACGGGCGGGCATCTTCCGCGTGGTCGTGTCCAGGCCTGCCCGGGTGCCGGTCAGGTCCGCCTCGGACAGCAGCACCAGGCCGATCTCGAGGGCCGTGAAGCCGTCCGAGATCCGCCCGCAGGTGACCGTGACCAGCCCCTTCTCCGGCGCGTCCGTCAGGTCCTCGAGCAGCGTCGCGGGGACCTCGGCCTCGCCGAGCTGCTCCAGCGAGCGCTGCGCCGTGCCCTGTCCGGCCACGACGAGCACCGCGGCGCCACCGGCGGCGGTGTGCGCGCGCAGGTCGACGAGCGCGCGGTCGGTGTCGCCCCGGTAGGACTCGATCTCGTGCATGCCCGGGACCACGGCGTCGTCGGCCCCGGACAGCAGCGGGGACAGGCTGACGACGGGCCGGCCGGTGGCCGTGGCGTGCTCGAGGACCTCGGTGAGGTCCCGGTAGGCCGAGGCGCCGACGTCGATCGGCGCGGTGCCGCCGGTGCCCGCGGCGAGCCAGCTGGCCTCGAGGAACTCCTGGCCGGTCCGGACGAGGTCGCGGCTGCGGGTGCGGATCCGCTCGGGGTCCGCGAGCAGCACGCGCGAGCCGGCGGGCAGCAGGTCGGTGAGCAGCTGCAGCTCCCCGCCCTGCTGAGGGTCGGCTCCCCGAGCTCCGCCTCCGACCAGCGCGGGGATGAGCGACTCCATGCCCTCGGCCGGGATGCCCTGGGCGAGGTGCTCCAGGAGCTCGCGCAGCTGCGGGTTGTTCTCGTGCTCGCGGGCCAGCGCGGCCGCCTTCTCGCGGACCGGCGCGGTGAGCAGCAGCTCGCGGCAGGCCGGCGCGACGACCTCGGTGACCTGCGGCTCCTCCATCGAGCGCTGGTCGGCGACCGAGAAGGCGCGCAGCTCCGAGACCTCGTCGCCCCAGAACTCGATGCGGACGGGGTGGTCGGCGGTCGGTACGAAGAGGTCGAGGATGCCGCCGCGGACGGCGAACTCGCCGCGCGCGGTGACCATCTCGACGCGGGTGTAGGCCAGCTCGACCAGCCGCTCCAGCAGCTGCTCGAACTCGTACTCGGTGCCGACGCGCAGCGTGATCGGGTCGAGCGTGCCCAGCCCGGGCGCGACCGGCTGGATCAGGCTGCGCGCGGCGGTGGCGACGAGCCGCGGCGGGGCTCCGGAGCCCAGCGCACGGAACAGGGTGAGCCGGCGGCCGACGGTGTCCGGCCGCGGCGAGAGCCGCTCGTGCGGCAGGGTCTCCCAGCTCGGCAGCACCGCCACCGATGCCGGGTCGATCAGCTCCGTCGCGGCCGCGGCCAGCTCCTCGGCCTCGCGGTCCGTGGCGGTCACGGCCAGGACCGTGCCCTCCTCGGCCAGCCCGGCGGCCAGGAACGGGCGCAGCGCGGCCGGCCCCTCCGCGCGCACGGCGGGGGTGTCGGCCGTGCGGGCGTCGACCACGCGGGCGGCGTCGAGCGCCGCGCGCAGACCGGGATCGGAGAGGGCGGCGGTGAGCAGACCGGACAGGGGTGCGGCCACGGGACTCCTCACGAAGGCATGCGGACAGACCCCTACCCGGGTCGGATGCCCGTCGGGGGTCGTTGGGTTCCGACGATACGCCCGCCCGATTTCTTCCCGCCGACCCGGCGACCCGCCCCCGCCCGAAGGAGCGAACGGCGCTCTCGCTCATATCTAGTGAGCGAGAGCGCCGCTCGTTCACGTCCGGGGGCGCGGCGGCAGGGCCGGCTTGGCCCGGCTCGGGCGGGTCGACGGGTCCGGCGGGCCCACCGGCGGCCTGGCCTCCAACGCCTCCAGGGCGATCCGGACCGCCGTGTCCAGCTGCGGGTCCCGGCCCGCCACCCAGTCCTGCGGCGTCACGACCACCTCGACGTCCGGGTCCACGCCGTGGTTCTCCACGGACCAGTGCAGGTCGTCGAACCAGAACGAGTACCGCGGCTGCGTGACGCGGGTGCCGTCGACCAGCGAGTACCGGCTGTCGATGCCGATCACGCCGCCCCAGGTCCGGACGCCCACGACCGGGCCCAGCCCCATCCGCTTGAACGCGGCCGTCACGATGTCGCCGTCCGAGCCCGCGTGCTCGTCGACGACCGCCACGATCGGCCCCCGGGGCGCACCCTCGGGATAGGTGACGGGCGCGCCGTGCCGCACGACGTCCCAGCCGATCACCTTGCGCGCCAGCTTCTCGATCACCAGCTGCGAGGTGTGGCCGCCGGAGTTGCCGCGGACGTCGAGCACCAGCCCGTCCCGGCGGGCCTCCCGGGCGAAGTCCCGGTGCAGCTGCGCCCAGCCCGACGCGACCATGTCCGGCACGTGCAGATAGCCGAGCCGGCCCTCGGAGCGGTCCGCCACGAAGGCCCGGCGCCCGGCGACCCAGTCGTGGTAGCGGAGGTCGAGCTCGCTGCTCAGCGGCGTCACGACCACCCGGCGGAGCTCGCCGGCGGCGGTGCGGACGGTCAGCTCGGTCAGCGTGCCCGCGGTGCCCACGAGCAGCGGCGCCGGGCCGAGCTCCGGGTCGACCGGCCGGCCGCCCACCTCCAGCAGCACGTCCCCGGCCCGGACGTCGACGCCCGGGTCGGACAGCGGGCTGCGCGCGCTCGGTGCCGAGGTCTCGGGCGGGAGCACGCGCGCGACCCGCCAGCCGCCGTCGCCGTCCGGCTCCAGGTCCGCGCCGAGCAGGCCGGGCCGGCCCGTCCAGTCCCCGCCCGCGCCGCGCCCGACGACGTAGGCGTGCGACGAGCCCAGCTCGCCCTGCACCTCGTAGAGCAGGTCGACCAGGTCGTCCGCGCTGCCGACCGCGTCGACCAGCGGCCGGTACCGCTCCAGCTCGGCCGCCCAGTCGACGCCGGCCATGTCCTCGATCCAGAAGTGGTCCCGCATCAGCCGGCCGGCCTCGTCGAACATCTGGCGCCACTCGGCGGCCGGGTCGATCGTCACCGCGATGCGCCGGACGTCGATCTCGAACTCGTCCGCGTCCCCCTCCGACGGCGCCGACGACCCCGACCGGTCCGGGCGCAGCACCCGCAGCGTGCGGCCGTCCCGGACGACGAGGCGGTTGCCGTCCCCGCTGACCGCGTAGCCGTCGGCGGGGTCGGCGATGGTGTCCACCTTGCGCCGCTTCAGGTCGTAACGCTCCAGGACCGGGCGCGGCTCGTCGCCGCCGTGCCGCCCCTCGCCGAGCACGCCGGTGACCGGCACCCACAGCCAGAGCAGGCAATCCTTGGCGGCCCCGAGCGCGCGGTAGCGGCCCTCGGGGACCGGGATCGGCACGACGCGCGCGGTCAGGCCCTCGACGTCGACCACCGTCTCCGGCGGGCCGTCCTTCTCGTCGGTGGACCCGTCCTGCCCGACCTTCTCCGCGACCTTCTCCGCCGCCTTCTCGGCGGCCTTCTCGGCGGCCTTCTCGGCGGCCTCGGCCTCGTCGCTGCTCTCGGGCGCCGGGAGGTCCTCCGGCTCCTCGTCGGCCGCCGAGACCGGCCGGCCGTCCGGCCCGGCCCCGAAGGGCGACGGCGTGCGCGCGGCCAGCGGCACCAGGAAGGGGCGCCAGGAGGCCGGGAAGGTGAGGTCGAAGGAGTGCTCGTCGTAGATCGGGTCGAAGCTGCGGCGCGAGAGGAAGGCCAGGTACTTGCCGTCGCCGGTGAAGACCGGGTCGGTGTCGACGAACCGGGGCTCGGTGACGGCGACCAGCGTGTCCGGGTGACCCTCGTGCGCGAGCTGCACCATCATGATCCGGCTCAGCTCGGGCTCCACCGGGTCCTCGTAGGCCAGCCACCGGCTGTCCGGGGAGAAGGCCAGCCCGGCGATCTCCCCCGCCGCGCCCCGGGCCGGTTCGCGCAGGGCACCGGTGGCGGTGTCGAGCAGGAGGAGCCGGCCGTCGTGCGTGGCGAGCCCGGCCAGCGAGCCGTCCGGCGAGGGCGCCAGCTCCAGCACCCGGCCGAGCTCGCCGGAGCCGTACCGGACGAGCTCCGCGGCACCGTCGGCGTGCGGGTCCAGCGGGGAGATCGCGACCGCGTCCTCGCCGCTGGAGTCGTCGACCCAGATCGCGCGGTCCTCGCCGAGCGGCTGGGCCAGCCGCGCACGGACGCCCGGCTCGGCGAGCAGCGTGCGCGCCGGGCCGTCCCGGTGCGTGAGGCGGTGCACCGTGCCCCGGACGCCGACGACGCTCGCCCGCCCCGTCCGGTCCGGGTACGCGCCGCCGACCCAGCGGGCGGTGGTGATGCGGTGCGGTTCCCGGTTGGTCCGCGGGCCGCCGAGGCGGACGGGGATGCGCTGCGGCTCGCTCTCCAGCGACTCGAGCAGGAACAGCTCGCCGGCGGACTCGTAGACCACGCGGGTGCCGTCCGTGGCCGCGTGCCGGGCGTAGAAGGCCGGGGCGCCCTCGCCGCCGTGGTCGGTGTGCCGGCGCAGGTCGGCGAGCGTCCCGCGATCGACCGAGTACAGGTTGCCCCACCCCTCGTGGTCGGAGAGGAAGGCGATGCGGTCCCCGATCAGCATCGGGGCGTCGAGCTGCCCGTCGAGCTCGGCGAGGATGCGCCGGAACTCGCCGCCGCCCTCGGGGTCCCACCAGAGCGTGCCCGCGGTGCCGCCGCGGTAGCGCTTCCACCAGGCCATGTCCCGGGCCATCGTGCGGCCGACGAGCACCCCCGGGTCGCCCTGCGCGACCGCCGACACCGGCCCGTAGTCCAGCCGCCGCGGCCGCCCGCCCTTCGCCGGGACCGCGTACGCCCACGTGTTCGCCCCGGTGTGCTCCCCGATCGCGGACACCGCGAGCACCTGCCCGTCGGCGGTCCAGCCCGCCAGCCGGGTCCGCATGTCGCCCCAGAAGGTGATCCGGCGGGCGGCGCCGCCCTCCGCGTCGGCGACCCGGACCTCCGGCGCCCCGTCCTTCCACGACGTCCAGGCCACCAGCGCGCCGTCCGGCGAGAACCGCGGCCGGGCGGCCGGGACGTCGTCGGCGGTCAGGCGGGTGGCGCGGCCCCCGGCGAGCGGGGCGGTCCAGACGTCGTCCTCGGCGACGAACACGACCGCGTCGCCGGCGAGATGGGGGAAGCGGAGGTAACTGCGGGACACGGCGCCACCGTATCCGCCGGGTCCGACAGGACCGTCCGACGCCGGTGGGAGCGGGAGGCGCAGGTCAGCTGTGGCGTGCGGCGCTTGCGGACCGGGGTCCGGGGTGGCCGCGCCTCAGCGCGCGTAGCGCTCCTGCGCCCGCGCGCGGGCCTTCGCCGCCTCCACCTCGCGGTCCTTCGGCGGGGCCGTGGTCACGAGGTCGTCGAGCAGGTGCTGCGTGACGTGCGCGATCTCCGCGACGGCCCGGTCGAACGCCTCCTGGTTCGCCTGCGACGGCTTCGCCGACCCGCTGATCTTGCGGACGTACTGCAACGCCGCCGCCTCCACCTCCGCGGAGGTGGCGGGCGGCTCGAAGTTGTGCAGGGTGCGGATGTTGCGGCACATGCGCGCTCTCCCGGGCTCGACGTCGGCACCCGCCGTTGTAGCAGCTCAGCGGCCGCGGATCACGCGCATACCGGCGTCCAGCGTGCCCTCGGCCTGGCGCGCCTTGAGCACCGCGAGCCGGGTGAACCTGGTGTCGAAGGCCTCCTGGGTCAGCCCCCGTGCCCGGTACTCGGTCGCCAGCTGCTGCGCCCCGGCGGGGATGGTCCAGGACGCCTCGAAGCCGAGTTCCTTGCGTGCGCGGGTGAAGTCGACGCGGTACGAGCGCGGGTCGTTGCCCGCCTCGCCGGTGATCGCGAGCTCCGCGCCGGGCACCGCCTCGACCACGGCCTGGGCGATCTCGGCGACCGTCCGGTTGTTCTGCTCGGTGCCGACGTTGTAGGCGCGCCCCCGGACGACGTCGGCGGGCGCCGCCAGGGCCGCGACGACGGCGCCGGCGATGTCCTCGGCGTGGGCGAGCGGCCGCCACGGGGTCCCGTCCGAGAGGACCTTGACCACACCGGTGAGGACGGCGTGCCCGGTCAGGTTGTTCAGCACGATGTCGGCCCGCAACCGGGGCGAGAAGCCGAAGGCGGTCGCGTTGCGCATCGAGACGGGGACGAAGTCGGCGTCGGCCAGCTCGAGGAGGTCGTCCTCCACCCGCACCTTCGACTCGGCGTAGGGGGTCACCGGCTTCAGCGGCGCGTCCTCGTCGACGAGGTCGTCGCCGGACTGGGCGCCGTAGACGGAGCAGGTGGACGCGTAGACGAACCGGCCGACGCCGGCCTCCTTGGCCAGCCGCGCGAGGCGCGTCGACGCGTGGTGGTTGATGTCGTAGGTGATCTCCGGCGCGAGCGAGCCGAGCGGATCGTTGGACAGCGCCGCCATGTGCACCACGGCGTCGAACCCGGCGAGCCGGGCTGCGGTGACGTCCCGGAGGTCGACCGCGAGGCCGGGCACGTCCGGGGTGTCGAGCGAGCCCAGGACGCAGTCGGCGAACAGGCCGCTGTCCAGCCCGGTGACGTCGTGGCCCGCAGTCGTGAGGATCGGGGCCATCACCGTGCCGAGGTAGCCCTGGTGGCCGGTCAGCAGTACGCGCACTGTGTCTCCTCGTCGCCGTTCCGCGGTGCACGGGATGACTCGTCCGCGGCGCGCCGAGCATTAGTCGACCGGGTCGATACCCGTCAGCGGTGCGACGCCCAGGACCAGCTTCTGGGCGTGGAAGGCCTCGGCGTAGCGCGCGTGGCACTGCACCCCGCGGACCCGCGCGAGCCCGGCGAAGGTCTCGCCGTCGAACCACGTCCGGTCCCGCTGGCTCCCGTAGTGCTCCAGGAGCTTGGTGATCTTCTCCCGGAGGACGGGCTCGGCGAGGGGCAGGTAGACCGACGGCTGCGCGAGGTCGCTCTCCCACTTGAGGATCTCGTACCCGAGGGCGAGGTGGTCGCGGAAGACCGTGGGGATGATCTTGGACAGGGTCCGGTGGTCCTGGTGCGCGTCGTGGGACGCCGGCCCGAGGATCAGGTCCGGCTCGCCCATCCCCCTGACCTCCTCCACCGCCTGCTTCGCCCGCTCCCAGCGCACCGGGACGCGGCCGTCCGGCATGTCGTGGACGATGACCTCGAGCTTGGCCCCGGGGCAGAAGGCGGTGAGGGCCTCCCGCTCCTCCTCCTCGCGCAGCGACCCCCCTCCGGTCAGCACCAGCGCGGTGACGGAGACGCCCGGATGGGCCCGGCAGAGCTCGAGCAACGCTCCGCCCGCCCCGATCGCGATGTCGTCGCAGTGGGCTCCGAGCAGGACCATCCGGTCCAGGCGCTCGGGCAACAGGCTCAGCATCGTCGGGTTCAGCGCTCCTCGCGGACGGGACGGCACCGGGCGGGCGCCGTGAGGCGGACGGTGGCGCACACCAGCATCCCGCGCCGGGCCCGGCGCCGACAGGGCCGAACGATCACTCCCTCCGGCCTCAGACGACCTCGAGGGACGGGATGGGGAAGACCAGCCGCCCGCCCCACTCCCGGACCGGCGCGAGCTGCTCGACGAGCTCGTCCCGCAGGTTCCAGGGAAGGACCAGCACGTAGTCGGGCCGGTCCGCCTCGATCCGCTCCGGGGGCAGGACCGGGATCCTCGTGCCCGGGGTGAACCGGCCGTGCTTGTACGGGTTGCGGTCGACGGTGTACGGGAGCAGGTCGGGCCGGATCCCGCAGTAGTTGAGCAGGGTGTTGCCCTTGCCCGGTGCCCCGTAGCCGACGACGGTCCTGCCCGCGCGCCGGGCCTCGATCAGGAAGGCCACCAGGTCGTCGCGCACCCGCGAGACGGCCTCGGCGAAGCCGTCGTGGCCGTCGGCGGTGTGCAGGCCGGCCTTCTCCTCGGCGGCCAGCACCTCGCGGACCCGCTCCGAGGGCTCGCCCGCGACCGCGGCCGGCCGGGCCCACACGCGGATCGACCCGCCGTGGGTGTCCAGGAGCTCGACGTCGACCACCGACAGCCCGCCGGAGGCGAGGGCCCGCTGCGCGGTGAGCAGCGTGTAGTACTGGAAGTGCTCGTGGTAGACGGTGTCGAACTGGGTCCGCTCCACGAGCGTGAGCAGGTGCTGGACCTCGATCGACACCCAGCCGTCGTCGGCGACGAGGGCGCGCAGGCCCTCGGTGAACCCGACGACGTCGGGGATGTGCGCGTAGACGTTGTTCAGCGCGACGAGATCGGCGGGCCCGTGCTCGGCGCGCACCTGCACCCCGGTGTCGGGGGTGAGGAAGGCGGTCAGGGTGGGCACGCCCCGCTCCCGCGCGGCCTCGCCCACGTTGCGCGACGGCTCGATTCCCAGGCAGCGGATCCCGCGATCGACGACGTGCTGCAGCAGGTAGCCGTCGTTGCTGGCCACCTCGACGACGAACGAGTCCGGTCCGAGCCCGAGCCGCTCGGCCGACGCGTCGACGTACCGCTTCGCGTGCTGCACCCAGGACGAGGAGTACGACGAGAAGTAGGCGTACTCGGTGAAGGTCTCCTCCGGTGTGATCAGCGGGGGGAGCTGGGCGAGCAGACAGTCCTCGCAGACCCGGACGTGCAACGGGTAGGTCGGTTCCGGCAGCTCGAGGGCCTCGGCGGTGAGGAAGAGCTCGCACGGGGGCGTCGCCCCGAGGTCGAGGAAGCTGCGCAGGTTCGTCGACCCGCACAGTCGGCAACGGAGATCGGTCATGTTCTGATGCCCCCAGGGCGACGGCTGCACGACAGGACCGTGGTCGCCCGCCCCGGCACGACCGTTACCCCGTGGTGCGTGCGCCGATCGGCCGATCCGGGGGCGGCGGCCCGGTCGGACGCGCCGTCGCAACCCGCCCACACCCCCGTGACAGGATGGAGGCCTGTCCGCCGTGGTGTAACGGCAGCACCTCGGATTTTGGTTCCGATGGTCCAGGTTCGAATCCTGGCGGCGGAGCAGGCACCCGGTGCGCTCCGTGACCGGTCCACCGCGAACGGCCCGGACCCGCGGAAGGGCGGTCCACCGGATCGCGGTGGACCGCCCTTCGCGTCGGTCGCGGCCCAGGGAGCTCCCTAACGGCCGCCGGCGGGCTTCGGCGTGGGCGACGGCTGGGGCCGTCCGTTCCCCGTGCACCCCGGGCTCGTGGTCGTGCGCATGCCTCGTCCCTCCCGCTCGCCGGACGCGCTCAGTCCAGCGCGGCGTCGAGCGTGATCGTGGTGCCCGTCAGCGCCTTGCTGACCGGGCAGCCGTCCTTGGCGGCCTGCGCCGCCTTCTCGAAGGCGGCGGCGTCCATGCCGGGGACCTCGCCGCGGACGGTCAACGTGATGCCGGTGATCCGGAACCCGCCGCCCTGGTCCGGACCGAGCGAGACGTCGGCCCGCACGTCGAGCGACTCGGGGGTGGCGCCCTCCTGGCCGATCAGCGCCGAGAGCTGCATCGCGTAGCAGGCCGAGTGCGCCGCCGCGATGAGCTCCTCCGGGCTGGTGGTGCCCCCGGCCTCGTCGGCCGCGCGCTTCGGGAAGCTGACGTCGTACGTGCCGACCTTCGAGCTGGTCAGCTCGACCTGGCCGGAACCCTGCTCGAGGGTTCCGTTCCAGGCCGTCCGTGCGGTGCGAGTGGGCATCCGGACCTCCCCGTCGACGTTCGTCCGTCCGGAGGAACCCACGGAGCCGCGCCGGATACACGGACCTCGGCCCCGGGGTCGCCGACCGGTCGGGTCGGCACGACGAGCGGTGGGTTCAGCGCACCTGGACGGCGTCGCCGACCTGCAGGAAGTCGTAGAAGGCGCGGGCGTCCTCGGGCGCGAGGCGCACGCAGCCGGCCGACGGCGTCTGCAGGTTGCCCTCGTGGAACGCGATCCCGCCCTCGGCGAAGAACACCGCGAACGGCATCGGCGCGTCGTTGAACTCCTTGCTGCGGTGCTTGTCGTTCTTCCACTCCACCCGGAAGTCGCCCCGCGGCGTCTCGTGGCCGGGACCGCCGGGGCTCGTGGCGACGGGGCCGCGGACCACGCGCCCGTCGTCGATCAGCCAGGCCTTCTTGCCGGCGAGGTCCACGCACGCGCGCGCCTCGGCCGTGCACGGCGTCCCCTCGACGGGGCCGGGCCCGGCGGCGGCCTGCCCCTGACCGGCGGCCAGCGTCCCCACCCCGACCAGCCCGGCGGCGACGGCGCTGCGCACCCGCGGCGAACGAGCCCTGCTGTGCCTTCCCATGTGTCCGCTCGGCACCTTTCATCCCGTTCGACCCGGCCAGCAGCACAACGACCGGAACGGACGGAGGTAACGAGGGAAACTTCCGGCCCGACAGGCCCGCGTAGGATTCGCCCCGCATCGGGGACCCGACCATCGCGAGGAGCGCCCATGCCCGACCGCCCTTCCGCCCGCCCCGCCGCCGCCGTGGTGCTGGCCGCGGGTGAGGGGACCCGGATGCGGTCCGCGACCCCCAAGGTGCTGCACGAGATCGGCGGCCGCAGCCTGCTCGGGCACGCCGTGCACGCCGTCGCCGAGCTGGAGCCCGAGCACCTCGCCGTCGTCGTGGGGCACGCCCGCGAGCAGGTCGGCACCGCCTTGGAGCGCATCGGCGACGAGGTGGCGCGCCGGGTCCTGCCCGCCGTTCAGGAGCAGCAGAACGGCACGGGGGACGCGGTGCGCTGCGGCCTCGCGGCCCTGCCCGGCGGGCTGACCGGCACCGTCCTGGTGACCTACGGGGACGTGCCGTTGCTCGACGCCACCACGTTCGCCGAGGTCCTGCGCATGCACGAGACCGCGGGCGCCGCCGTCACCCTGCTCACCACCGACCTCGACGACCCCACCGGGTACGGCCGGATCGTCCGCGACCCCACGGGGTCGGTGCTGCGGATCGTCGAGCAGAAGGACGCGACCGAGGAGCAGCGGGCGCTCACGGAGATCAACTCCGGGGTGTACGCCTTCGACGCCGCGTTCCTCACCGCCGGGCTCGGCCGGCTCGACACCGGGAACGCCCAGGGCGAGCTCTACCTCACCGACCTGGTCGCGCTCGCGGTCGCGGACGGCCTGCGCGTCGAGGCGGTGCGCGTGGACGACCCGTGGCTGGTCGCGGGGGTCAACGACCGCGTGCAGCTCGCCGCGGTCCGCGCGGAGCTCAACCGGCGGGTCCTCGAGCGCTGGATGCTGGCCGGCGTCACGGTCGTCGACCCGACCACGACCTGGGTCGACGTGCAGGTCCGGCTCGGCCGGGACGTGCTCGTCGAGCCGGGGACGCAGCTGCGCGGACACACCACCGTGGGCGACGCGGCGGTGGTCGGCCCGGACACCACGCTCACGGACGTCGAGATCGGCGAGGGCGCCTCGGTGGTGCGCACGCACGGCTCGTCGTCCTGGATCGGTCCCGGCGCCTCCGTGGGCCCCTTCGCCTACCTGCGGCCGGGCGCCCGGCTCGGTGCCGACGGCAAGATCGGCACCTTCGTCGAGGTGAAGAACGCCGAGATCGGCCGCGGCTCCAAGGTGCCGCACCTCACCTACGTGGGCGACGCCACGATCGGCGAGCAGAGCAACATCGGCGCGTCGTCCGTCTTCGTCAACTACGACGGCGTCGCCAAGCACCGGACCACCATCGGGTCACACGTCCGGACCGGCTCCGACACGATGTTCATCGCGCCGGTGACCATCGGCGACGGCGCCTACACGGGCGCCGGCACGGTCGTCCGGGAGGACGTTCCCCCGGGGGCGCTCGCGGTGTCGTCCGGGCCACAGCGCACCATCGACGGATGGGTCGTACGGAAGCGACCCGGTTCGCCGGCGGCGGAGGCCGCCGCGCGGGCCAGCGACACGGCCGCCCGGGACGCGGCCGAGAGCGGCCGAGGAGGCACAGCGCAGTGAGTGCGATGTCGGGTCAGCCCAAGAAGAACCTGATGTTCTTCTCGGGAAGGGCGCACCCGGAGCTTGCCGAGCAGGTCGCCAAGGAGCTCGACGTCACCGTCACGCCGCAGTCGGCGTACTCCTTCGCGAACGGCGAGATCTTCGTGCGGTTCGAGGAGTCCGTCCGCGGGTGCGACGCGTTCGTCCTGCAGGCGCACAGCGCGCCGATCAACGACGCGATCATGGAGCAGCTGATCATGGTCGACGCGCTCAAGCGCGCCTCGGCCAAGCGGATCACCGTGGTCATGCCGTTCTGGGGCTACGCCCGGCAGGACAAGAAGCACCGCGGCCGCGAGCCGATCTCGGCCCGCCTGGTCGCGGACATGTTCAAGACCGCGGGCGCGGACCGGATCATGACGGTCGACCTGCACACCGCCCAGATCCAGGGCTTCTTCGACGGCCCGGTCGACCACCTGTTCGCGCTGCCGGTGCTCGCCGAGCACATCAAGCAGCACTACTCGGGCGCCGATCTCGCCGTCGTGTCGCCGGACTCCGGCCGCGTGCGACTGGCCGAGCGGTGGGCGGACTCGCTCGGCGGCACCCCGCTGGCGTTCATCCACAAGACCCGCGACCCGCTCAAGCCCAACGAGGCCGTCGCGAACCGCGTGGTCGGTGAGATCCACGGCCGGACCTGTGTGGTCATCGACGACATGATCGACACCGGTGGCACGGTGGCGAAGACGGTCGAGGTGCTGCTCAAGGAGGGCGCGCGGGACGTCGTCGTCGCAGCCACCCACGGCGTGCTCTCCGGGCCGGCCGTGGAGCGGCTGTCCTCCTGCGGGGCCCGCGAGGTGATCTTCACCGACACCCTGCCGATCCCGGACGAGAAGCGGTTCCCCACCATGACCGTGCTCTCGATCGCCCCGCTGCTCGCCGAGGCGATCCACCAGGTCTTCGACGACGGCTCGGTCACGAGCCTGTTCGACGGCAACGCCTGAGCAGGACGTGCGGAGGGGCGGGAGGCACGGCCTCCCGCCCCTCGGCGTTCTCGGGGTCAGCTCACCGTGGTCCAGGTGCAGCCGCCCGTCAGCTCCAGGTACTGCCCCTTCGCGACCGACGCGTACATCTGCCCGCTGCTCGAGCCGCCGTCCACGAAGGCGTCGTAGCTCTGCGCCGCGTCGCGGTAGGTCGCCCAGAGGCACATGCCGTACGTCCCGCCGCCCGACGTCTTGTAGCGGCCCGCCTCGATGTCGGCACCGGCCTGGTACACGCCGTCCTTCAACCCGTCCGACGACCCCGACGACCCCGACCCCGCGGCGGGCACCGGTACCTCCCGCGTCACCGTCACCGGCGCAGGCGCGGCGGCCGTGACCGTCACCGTCTCGGGTGCCGGGGCGGGCGCGGTGACCGTGACCGTCCGCGGCGCCGGGGCCGGCGCGGCGGCGGTCGCGGCGTTCCCCAGCGCGGCCCCGCCGATCCCCACGCCCATCAGCAGCCCGACCGCCAGCCCGGCCGTCGCCCACGGCCAGCGACGCCGCGGCCGCTCCGCCACGGCACCGCGGTGCGCACCGCCCTGCTCGCGGGTGCGGAGCGCCGACGGCCACGGGGCGGCGCCCGGCGCCCGGGGTGCGGGGACCACCGGGATCACGTCCGTGACGCGGTCGGCGGTCGGGTCGGTGCGGTCGTGGCGCGCCTGCTGCTCCGGCGTGATGGTCATGGCGTTCCCCCGAATGCGCTGAGCGGGTACGGACGTCCGGCTCATCGCCGCAGGCCGGAGGGCTCTTAGCCGTCTGCGCCGGGTTTCATCGATTCTGACGAGCGGACCCGGCGTATCGGTGTTGGCGGACCCTGCGACGAGTCCCCTCGGGTACGGGCGTACCCTTGTCGACGGTTCCGCGGCGAGGGCGGGTCGTTCGACGAGCCCGCCGTCATCGACGTGGGTCGGCATGTCCGCCGCCTCCTCGCCGCGCGCTCGAGACCAGCTGTACGAGGAGAGAGACCCACCGTGGCCCAGTCCAAGATCGCCGCCGAGACCCGGACCGAGTTCGGCAAGGGCGCCGCGCGGCGCACCCGCAAGGCGGGGAAGATCCCGGCCGTCCTGTACGGGCACGGCACCGACCCGCAGCACCTCGCGCTGCCGTCGCTGGAGTTCGCCGCCGTCGTCCGCGAGCAGGGCCGCAACGCCGTGCTCGAGCTCGACATCTCCGGCAGCAGCCAGCTGGCGCTGACCAAGACCGTCACCTTCCACCCGATTCGCCCGTACATCGAGCACGTCGACCTGCTGGTCGTGAAGCGGGGCGAGAAGGTCGTCGTCGAGATCCCGGTGGTCGTCACCGGCGAGGCCGGCCCCGACAGCCTGGTCACCCAGGAGCTGAACACCATCGAGGTCGAGGCCGACGCCCTCAACATCCCCGACCACGTCGAGGTCTCGGTCGAGGGCGCCGAGGTCGGCACCCAGTTCGCCGCGGGCCAGGTCACCCTGCCGCGGGGCTCGGAGCTGCGCACGGACGCCGAGGCCCTGGTCGTCAACGTGGTCGCGGCGCCGACGGCCGAGGACCTCGAGGCCACCCAGGACACCGAGGGCGCCGGCGTCGTCGAGGAGGCCCCGGAGACCCCGAGCGACGAGGCCGAGGCCCCGGCCGAGGGCGGGTCCGCCGAGGGCGGGTCCGGCTCCTCCGAGAGCTGAGGCATGTCGCCGGCACCGTCCGCCGGCACGGCTCTGGTGGTCGGGCTCGGGAACCCCGGTCCCGGCTACGCCGACACCCGGCACAACGTGGGGTTCGGCGTCGTCGAGCTGCTGGCCGAGCGCGCCGGCGCGCGGTTCTCGCTGCACAAGCGGTCGAACTCCGAGATCGCCGAGGGCCGGCTCGCGGGCCGCAAGGTCGTGCTGGCCAAGCCGCGGACGTACATGAACGAGTCCGGTGGCCCCGTCGCCGGGCTGGTCCGGTACTTCTCGGTCCCGCCCGAGGAGCTCGTCGTGGCGCACGACGACCTCGATCTCGGCTTCGGCGTCATCCGGCTGAAGCGGGGTGGTGGCGAGGGCGGGCACAACGGCCTGCGCTCGATCAGCCGCTCGCTCGGCACCAAGGACTACCTGCGGGTGCGGTTCGGCATCGGCCGCCCGCCCGGCCGCCAGGACGCGGCGGACTTCGTGCTCAAGCGGTTCTCGGCGTCCGAGCGCAAGGAGCTGGAGTTCGCGGTCGACCTGGCCGCCGACGCCGCCGAGGCGCTGCTGGAGCAGGGCCTCGAACCGGCGCAGAACCGCTTCCACGCCCTCTCCGGCTGACCCCGTCCCGCACGAACGGCGCTCTCGCTCACTGAGCCTTTCCCGGTAGCGATCTTCGGATTGCTGCCGGGTTAGGTGCTGCGGTCGTGGTCGTGGTGGAGCAGGACGAGGGCTGCGGCGGTGATCGCGCCCAGGCGCCAGGGGCAGAGGCTGACCTGG